>JALZOE010000106.1 GCA_030857325.1 Acidobacteriota bacterium | reverse complement strand
ACTGCGCGGACCTAATTATTGGAGCGGTTACTGGAAACGACTGATTATAATGCGCCTCGACCTTGAGGATTACGAAGAAAAGCCGACCGATAAAATCGAGAATTTTTACGAGCGCATCGTCGAAGTCGTGCCGTCGCTCAACTCTCACGGCTGCAGTTATCAGGAAGCGGGCGGATTTTTGAAACGCATCGAAGAAGGAACGTGGGCGGGACACGTCATCGAACATCTGGCGCTCGAGATGCAGACGCTCGCCGGAATGGATACCGGTTTCGGCAGAACGCGTGAAACTTCTCAAAAGGGAATTTACAACGTCGTTTTCAGTTATTTTGAAGAAGCGGTCGGGCGCTTCGCCGCGCGCGCCGCCGTTCGTCTTTTTCTCGATTTAGCCGAAGGAAAACCGGTCGAAGCGATAAAGAAAACACTTGCCGAAGACATTCAGGAGATGCGCGAGATACGCGAAAACGTCCGCTTCGGTCCCAGCACCGGCTCGATTGTCGAAGAAGCCGAACGGCGCGGCATTCCGTTTATTCGCCTTAACGACCAATCGCTCGTCCAGCTCGGTTACGGCATCAACCAGCGCCGCATTCAGGCGACGACGACCGATAAAACGAATATGATTTCCGTCGATATTGCCGCAAACAAAGCCGCGACCAAAAAACTTCTTGGCGAAATGGGCGTTCCCGTGCCGAAAGGTTTTCGCATTTTCGACGCGGACGAAATCGAAAGCGCGGTCGAAAACATCGGCTTTCCGATTGTCGTCAAACCGCTCGACGCCAATCACGGCAAAGGCGCGTCAATCGGCTTAAATTTCCTCGAAGAAGTGCGCCGGGCATTCGTAAAAGCCAAAGAATTTTCGCGCGGCATCATCGTCGAAAAAATGCTCGCCGGCGCGGATTTTCGCGCTCTCGTCGTCGATAACAAACTCGTCGCCGTCGCCGAACGGACACCGGCGCACATCGTCGGCGACGGTAAAAAGACGATTCAGGATTTAATTGACAGGGAAAACGAAAATCCCTTGCGCGGCTACGGACACGAAAAAGTTTTAACTTTAATAACCGTCGATTCGCAAACCGAATCTTTGCTCGCGGCGAAAAATTACACGCTTGAAACCGTTTTGCCGGACGGCGAGATTTTCTACCTGAAAGCGACCGCCAATCTCTCGACCGGCGGAACGGCAATCGACCGCACGGACGAAACTCACCCGGCGAATGTTTTTCTGTTTGAGCGAATCGCTAAAATCGTCGGTTTGGACGTTGCCGGAATCGACGTTATCGCGCCGAATGTTTCCGAACCGCTGACCGAAAACGGCGGCGGAATAATAGAAATCAACGCCGCGCCCGGCTTTCGGATGCACCTCGCGCCGTCCGAAGGCATCGGCAGAAACGTCGCCGAACACGTTATCGATATGCTGTTTCCGCCGGGGAAACCGTCGCGCATACCGATTATCGCCATCACGGGAACGAACGGAAAAACGACGACGACGCGCCTGATTGCAAATATTATCAAAGGCAGCGGCTGCGTGGTCGGATTTACGACGACCGACGGCACTTATATTCAGAATAATCAAATACTTACGGGCGACAATACCGGACCGGTTTCGGCGCAGCTTGTCTTAAAAGACCCGTCGGTTCAGGTTGCCGTTTTAGAGACGGCGCGCGGTGGAATTATTCGTTCGGGAATCGGTTACGACCATTGCGATATTGCGGTTGTTACAAATGTTGCTGCCGACCATCTCGGATTAAAGGATGTCAACACTCTGGAAGATTTGGCGCGCGTTAAAGTTGTCGTGCCGCGCAGCGTTTCGCGCCGCGGATTCGCCGTGCTGAACGCCGAAGACGACCTTGTTTATAATATGGGCAAACTCGTTGACGGCGAATGCGTGTATTTTGCGCTTGACGAAAACAATAAAAGAATTCAAAAACACTCGCGAAAAGGCGGTTTGTCCTGCATTTACGAAAACGGTTTTATCACGCTTTTGAAAGGAAGGTGGAAAGTCCGTGTTGAACGGGCGGCAAACGTTCCTTCGACATACGGCGGGCGCGCCGAATTTATGATACAAAACGCGCTGGCGGCGACGCTCGCCTGTTTCGTTCACGGCGTTTCGCTCGAAGATATTCGCGTCGGATTGACGACTTTCAACGCCGGAGCAGCCCAGACGCCCGGACGACTTAATTTTATCGAAGTCGGGCAGGCGACCGTTTTAATCGATTACGCGCACAATCCGGCGGGTTTGTCGGCACTGGAGAAGTTTATCGGTCAAATGCCGTATGAACATCAAACCGTCGTGATGAACGGCACGGGCGACCGGCGCGACGACGATTTACGCGAAATGGGACAGCTTTGCGGCGCATATTTCGAGCGGGTTATTATTCGGCGCGGACATCATCTGCGCGGGCGCGACGAAGGGGAAATGTATCGTCTTCTGCAGGAAGGAATCAAAGAAGGCGGACGAGCGGCGTCGGTAGAGATAATTCCAGAAAGCCGCGACGCCATTTACAAAGCCGTAAAAAATTCCAAAAAAGGCGAACTAATCGTCGTTCTCGGCGACGACGTTGCCAACGACATTTTCATTGTCAATCAACTCCGCGACGAGATAAACGCGGCGACTGTCAAAGCATAAAATAAACAGTAAAAAAGAAAAAAGGAGCGCTGATGTATTTAGAAGCGCTCTTTTTTTTAATCCTGATAAATTTTTATGTTCATTTTTCCGTCCGGCGTAATAAAACCGCGATACATACCGGCGCTGTTGAACGGCAAAGCCAGATTTCCGCGTTTATCGACCGCGATTAAACCGCCTTCGCCGCCGATGCCGCGAAGTTTTTCGATAACTTCCGTCGCCGCGTCTTTTAAGTTCAAATTTTTATATTTCATCAGCGACGCAGCGTCGTAAGCGGCAAGTTCGCGTATAAAAAATTCGCCGTGTCCGGTGCAGGAAACAGCGCACGTTTCGTTGTCGGCGTAAGTTCCCGCGCCGACGAGCGGCGTGTCGCCGATGCGCCCGAATTTTTTATTCGTCATTCCGCCGGTCGAAGTGGCGGCGGCGACGTTGCCACTTGCATCGCAGGCAACCGCGCCGACTGTGCCGAATTTTTTTTCATCTTCTAACGCCAGTCGGCTTTCGATAATTTCCGATTCGTCAGCCGTGTGGTCAAGCTGAATAGTGTTTTCGCGCCGCGCTTTGAGAAGCTGTTGAAAGCGTAAATCGGTAAAAAAATACTCGTCCGGTTTAAATTCGACGTTCATTTCCTTTGCAAAATCATTTGCGCCGCTGCCCGCGAGCAAAACGTGTTCGGTTCGCTCCAACACGAGACGCGCCAGTTTAATCGGATTTTTGATATTTCGCACAAAAGCGACCGCACCGGCTTGCCGGTTTTTTCCGTTCATTAAACAGGCGTCCATTTCGTTTTTACCGTCGTGTGTAAAAACCGCGCCGCGTCCGGCGTTAAAAAGCGGAAAATTCTCAAGCTCGACAACCGCCGCTTCAACCGCGTCAACGGCGCTTCCGCCGTTTTGCAGAATATTCCAGCCTTCGCGCAAAGCTGTTTTTATACCTTCCCGGTATTCATCCTCGATTTCGCGTGTAATCTCGGATTTGAGAATCGTTCCCGCGCCGCCGTGAACGGCAAGGGCAATTTTATTTTGATTCATAATCTTTAGAGCGAATAATTCAAAGTTAAAAACGACCCGACAAAATAAAAATAAACTACCTTAAAATAGTCGGCTGGACAAAGCGCAAAGCATTTTTCAGAAAACTTCACGTATAAAAGCACACCGGCAAGCGAAAAAAGGACAAAAAAAGACGGCGTTGACTTCCACATCCAACGCCGCGCTCCTAACACCAAAATCTCAGGAGAAAATGGATAAATAAAATTTATGTCAAAAAGCGTTTTGTGTCAAGCGGTTTGTTTTCACCGTATCTTTTCGGGATGTTTTGTGAAAACTTACTCCGCTGCGCTCGCGCTTTTTATTCGTCGTCTTCGTGCGCGCGGATTCTGCCTTCGGCACGCGCCTGTTCGATAACTTTGCCGGATAAATTGCCGGGCAGCGCATCATAATGCGAAAACTGCATATGATACGAGCCGCGCGCCTGCGTTATCGAGTTTAATTTCGATTGGTAATCGAGCATTTCCGATAAAGGAATCTGCGCTTTGATAACCTGTTGTTTGCCGAACATATCCATTCCCGAAACGCGCCCGCGCCTGGAATTTAAATCGCCCATAATGTCGCCGGAAACTTCGGGCGGGCAGAAAACTTCGACATCCATCACCGGTTCGAGCAAAGTCGGCTTGGCTTTTTCGATGGCGTTGCGAAACGCCTTGCGTCCGGCGGCGCGAAAACTGTGTTCGTCCGAATCGACAGAATGATAACTGCCGTCAATTAACGTAACTTTGAAATCGATGAGCGGAAAACCGGCGACCGCGCCGTTCTGCGCGGCTTCGACAATGCCTTTTTCAATCGCGGGACGAAAATTCTGCGGAATCGAACCGCCGAAAATCTTATCGACAAATACAAAACCCTGTCCGCGTTCGAGCGGTTCAAAAACGCATTTGCAGTCGCCGAACTGCCCGCGCCCGCCCGATTGTTTTTTATGCCGACCTTGCACTTCGACCGGCGCGGTAATCGTTTCCTTATACGGAACTTTCGGCGGATGCAGCGCGACTTCGACGTGATAGCGATTTTTTAATTTTTTGACGACCGTTTCGATATGAAGCTGTCCCGAACCGCTTAAGATAAATTCCTTTGTCTGTGAATCGCGGTCAAAATGCAGGCTTGGGTCTTCTTCGAGAATTTTGTGCAGAGCGGCGGAGATTTTATCTTCGTCGGCGCGGGATTTCGGCTCGATGGCGAATGAAATGGCGGCTTCCGGGTAAATAACCGAAGGATAGACGATAGAGTTTGTTCTATCGCAAAGAGTATCGCCCGTCTGCGTATCTTTTAATTTGACGACGGCGATGATGTCGCCCGTCTGCGCTTCGGAAATCTTTTCCAGGTTTTTGCCCTGTAAAACGTGCAGCGCGCCGAGTCGTTCGACAAATTCGCGGCTTGAATTGAGAACGGCTTCGTCGGAGGAAATTTTGCCCGAAACGATTTTCAACACATTGATTCTGCCGGCGAACGGGTCGGCAATCGTGCGGAAAACATAAGCCGAAAAAGGTTCGTCCACGCTGTATCGGCGGAGCGGTCTGTCCAGTAAGCTGTTGAGGACGGGATTTCCGTATTCGGCTTCGTGCGCCGCCGGATTCGGCGCGAATTCAACGATGTGGTCGAGCAGAATGGATAGCCCGACCAGCGTGTTAGCGGAAACGGCGTAAACCGGACAAAGTTTGCTTTTGGCGATGGCTTTCGACAAATTCGGAATAATGTCGGCTTCTTCGAGCGTGCCGTTTTCAAAGTATTTTTCCAATAATTCATCGTCCGATTCGGCGACAAGCTCGATAAGCCGTTCGCGTGTCGCATCGACAATTTCGCGTCCTTCTTCGGGCATCGGAACTTCTTTAGCTTTTCCGTTTACGTCAAATTCATAAGCCTTTTGATGAACGACATCGACCACGCCGCGAAAATCCGCTTCGCGTCCAATCGGCAAAGTGAAAGGAACAATCGAGCGCGCAAAACTCTGCGCCGCCGTGTCGAGCGCGTGTCCGAAATCGGCGCGTTCCTTGTCGAGCTTGTTTATGACCATAAAACGCGGCAGCATAAACTCGTTGGCGAAGCTCCACGTTTTTTCCGTCTGAACTTCTACCCCGTTGACCGCATCGACGACGACAATCGCGCAGTCGGCGACGCGCAGCGCCGGACGCGCGTGAGAAACAAAAGCGGCGTAACCGGGCGTGTCGATTAAATTTATCTTCGTTTCTTTGTATTCGAGACGCGCAAAATTATTGTTAAGGGAAATTTTTCGGTTGATTGAATCTTCGTCGTAATCGGTCAAAGTCGTTCCGTCGTCAACTCGTCCCCAGCGCGCCGTTGCTCCGGCAGCGTGCAGCAGGGAACTTGTAAGCTGAGTTTTACCAGCGTCGCCGTGTCCGACGACAGCTAAATTACGAATGTTTTCGGTTCTAAATGTTTTCATTTCGGCAAAATCTCCTTAATTTAATAGGTTTCGGGTTTCTGGTTTCTAGTTTCTGGTGTTCGGTATTAACTAGAAACTAGAAACTAGAAACTTTGATTGTTGGTTAGAATGTAATTTATCCGCAAAGAACCGGTAAGGCAAGAAAAATTTTGAATGAACGAAATTCGGTGAGAAAAAAATAAAAAACAGGCAATACCCAAATTATTCAAAGTATTGCCTGTTTTGGATTAAAATCTGAAAATTTCTACTTCTGACTTAAATTGACCGGCGCGGGAAAACCTTTGCCTTTCAGTTCGGCAATATCAAAAGAAACTTCTTTTTTTCCTTTGATATTTCTCGTTACCGAACCGCCGTCGCTGTTGTCATTGGATTTTGAATTTTGATTGCCATTCGCTCCGGCGTTCAAATTACCGTTTGCATTGCCGTTCGGGTCAACCGGCTGCCCGGTCGCGTCGATAGCCATTTGTTTCAAACCGCTGAGAATATTCTCGCGCAGTCGTTTATCCAAGCTGTCCATCGACACGCCGAAACCGTCAAGAACGGCGCGCAGATTTTCTTCCGTATTCGTTCCGCGCTCATATACGTCGCGGTAAATTTTCAGTTTTCCGTTCTCGACGACGATGGTTTCATAACGCAGTTCGACCGGAACGGTGTTTTCCAATTTTACGTTTTTTGTTTCGGATTTTTGTTTCTCATAATTTTTAACGTCTTCGGGCATCAATTCGGTGCCGGAAAGTCTGGCGATATTAAACGCAAAATCCTGAATCTGCGGGCTGGTCAAACCAACGCAGCCGTGGGAAGCAAAATTTCCGAGCCGCGCCGCCGCTTTTCCGCCGTGAATCAGCGACGGCAAACCGATTGGAATCTTAATCGGTCCGAGCGGATTGTCCTTGCTTCCGGCTTCGACCGTTTTGCCGGGTGCGAATTTTCCTTTAACCCAGGCTTCGTCCGGCGGAGTCCAGGTCGGGTTGAAAATAATCGTGTCGGCTTTTCGCATTCCGACGGGCAGCGGAAACTCCGGGTAGCCGATGCCGATTTTGTAAGTTTTTACGAGTTTTCCGTCGTCGAATAAATCCATTCGATACGCGGGCGCGTTGACGACGACGCGCGTGTCGGTCGGCACCGAACCGGGTCTGGCGGCAGAAGTTTCGGCAACGTTTCGGGCATCTTCTTCGCCGCCGCTCCAGCGCTGGCTGACCATTTCGAACAATTGCGCGGCTTTTTCCTCGCCGAGAATTTCGCGAATCCGGTTGCTCGAACGTTCGACGGCGGCGCGCGTCGAACCGGCGTTTTCGTCGTATCCTTCTTCGCTTAAATTAGAAACCGCTTCGCGCGCGGTCGTTTTTAACCGGTCGATTTGCTCGTCGGTCAATTGTAATTTTGATTTCAAATCGACGGCAAAAGTCTCGTCAACAAACATTGCGTCCAAAACCGGCAGCGTAACCGGCAGTGTCGCGCTGCCGGCGCGGTTTGCTTGAGCGGTCGCTGTCGAAGTGTTGGAAACCGGCGCGTTATTGGCAACGGTTTGATTTGTCGTAATTTTCGTCTGAGGCGCTTCACAGGCGAATGTAAAT
>JALZOE010000105.1 GCA_030857325.1 Acidobacteriota bacterium | reverse complement strand
CCGCCGGTGCGGTCGGGAATTTGCAGGGCGTAAACCGTTATATTCTGGTTTTGCAGCTCGCCTAAAACTTTGTCGAACGGCGTTTTGCTGCCGCGGTCGAGTCCGTCGCTGATAAGGACGACGACGGTTTTTCTCGTTCCGGGCATCAGCGGCAGTAAAATTTCCCGGACGGTCGAATCCAGCGAATCGAACAGAAACGGATTTCCTTTTTTGCGAAAAGTTTCCAGCGACGTTTCTATTTTTTTCGCCTCGTCCGACCATTCCTGAACGATTTCCGGTTTCTCGTCGTAACCGACGACGAAAATCTGGTCGCCTTCAAAAATTTCGTAGGCAAATTCCATCGTCGCTTTTTTCAATTTTTCGACATCGGCGCGAACGGTCGAAGAATTATCGACCAGCAGAACAATGCGGGCGGGCGACGGGTCGAAGCTGAAATTTTTAATTTTCTGCTCGATTCCGTTTTCGTAGAGAAAAATATTGTCCGGTTTTATCGGCTCGGTCGATTTACCGGTTCGCATTGCCGCAACGCTTAAAATCGTGCCGTCGGCGTTCGTTGTCGCCTGCGCGCTGCGCCGCGATTGGGCATCGGCAAAGGCGGCGCAAAAGAGCAGAATAATTAAGCCGAATCGCCAATCTGTCTTAGCCGAAAATTTTTTCATCGCGTCTTATTCCTTTTTTGAAACCGTCTCTGTTTTTGTCGTGGATTTTGTATCGTTCGAGGTGTTTGATGCGGTTTCAGCCTTTGCGGTTGATTCGGCGGGCGAACTTTTTTCGGCATTTTCGCTTTTTTCGCTTTTTTCGCTCTTTTCGCCTTTTTCGGATTTTTCAGATTTTTCCGCGTCCGTGGTCGCCGACTTTTTAGAGTAATCGGTTACATACCAGCCCGCGCCCTTGAATTGAAAGCCGGAGAGCGATATTTGTTTTTCCAGCCGTCCGCCGCATTCTTCGCATTGTTCGAGCGGCGCGTCGGAAACCTTTTGCATCTTTTCGAGATGCGCGTCGCATCCCAAACATTTATATTCGTAAATCGGCATAAAATTTAATATTATCTCTAAAGTATAAGAAAATTATAGGAATTGCCGCGGGCGAAAAGCAAATTTCGGCAAGCCGTTTGTTTGCAAAACCTGAAAGTTACTAATCGAAAAGGAGATTAAACACGTGAAAAAGATAATTCGGACGGCATTTTTACTGTCGTTATTCGTTTTTTCGGGCAATGTTTTTGCCCAATCGAAAAGTTCGGGCAAACAAGCGCCGCCGCCGACGGTTGCGGTTGTCAACCTGAAACAATACGCCGGAAAATGGTATGAAATCGCGCGTTATCCGAATAAGTTTCAGAAAAAATGCGTCGGCAACACGACGGCGACTTACACTTTGAAACCGGATGGAAACATCGGCGTTTTCAATCAATGCCTGATAAAAAACGGCACGCTCGACGGCGCGACGGGCGAAGCGAAAATTGTCGAAGGCAGCTCGAACGCGAAGCTCGAAGTGCGTTTCGCGCCGAAATTTACGTCGTTTCTGTCAGCGGTTTGGGGCGATTACTGGATTGTCGATTTAGACAACGAATATAAATACGCCGCCGTTGGCGACCCGAAACGCGAATATCTCTGGATTTTAAGCCGCACGCCGGAAATGACGGACGCGACTTACCAAAATATTCTGCGCCGCGTCGAAAAACTCGGCTTCAATCCGGCGAAATTGCAGAAAACGCCGCAGAATGCCGAAGCTATTAAAGGCGCGGTCGTCAGAAAGCAGCAAAAATAGTGAAAAACTAAAAGTGAAAGTCGAAGTTTTGGTTCGTGTGAAAAGCGTTTCATCAAAAGCGTCGGAAAGCCGCTTCCCGAAGAAATGCAGGTTAGCCGCCGTCGAACAAGTCATTGGACGTGAAGCAAAAACAGCGACTTTGTTAAAACGTCGTTCGTTAAACCGTAAATTGCGCGGCGGCGGTTTCACCGGCATGAGGATACTGCGTTAAACGAGTATTATAATTGGCGTAAACTTCGCCGTTTGAGAAAGAAATCTCCCAGCCCGATTGTAACGACCCAGACTAATCCTGCCGCGTAGCCCGCCAAAACGTCGCTCGGATAATGAACGCCGAGGTATATGCGCGATAAACCGATGAGCAGAACGAGCAGAACGGTTAAAATCCAGACGAGAATTTTCAGATTTCGATTTTCCGTTCGCGCCGTTATGAGCCACGCCAGAATGCCGTAAAAACAGAATGACGAAAGCGAATGACCGCTCGGAAAACTGTATGACGACGGAAGCGCGTAGCCGAAAAAAGGTTCGGGACGGGCGCGCCGGAAACTTAGTTTGAGCGCGGTCAACAGAACGGCTTCGCCGAGCGTCGTGATTAAAAAAAGAACCAGCCCGCGGTTGTGTTTCAGGCGGTAAAGCGCGGCGGCGACAATCAAACCGAGCGCGACTAAAAACGCCGTCGAACCGAGAAACGAAAAGATTTTCATCAGTCCGGTCAGAAAAGGCGTCGCCGTTTGGTGAATCGCCCCGCGCACCGTTTCGTCGAAATTTATCGTCGCGCCCTCGAAAACTTCCTGGGCAAGCCAGCCGAACAGAAAAATCGCCGCAATCGCCGCCGTTAAACCGGTGAGCAGTTTCAATCCGAAAAACTCGAAGACGAGAATTAAAACTTTCCGCAGGGAAAAATTCGACCATTTCGGCTGTCTTTGATTATTTGTTTCGGTCATCTGATTTTTTTATTTTTTATTAAAGACGAACAGTGAGAAGTTGAGACATACAACTATTCACTGTTGACTTTTTGTTCTTTTCGCCCGACCAGAAATAAATATGAATACATCGCAATTCCGGTCGAAATTCCGGTGGCGAATTTGAACGGCGCGGGCAGCGCGTTCGACGGCGACAGAAAGCCTTCGATAATTCCGGCGACGACCAGCAGACACGCGCAGCCGATTGCCAGACGGACGGCTTCGAGACCGGTTTTTTTAAGCGCCGCGGCGCGCGTCAAATCGCCCGGATTTATTATCGTATAACCTAAAAGCATTCCCGCGCCGGCGGCGATGAAAATGCACGACAGCTCGATAACGCCGTGTCCGACCATAAATGTTACGAGCGCGTCGCCGAAATCGGGATTCGCCTTGTAGCAGACGCCCAGCACGCCGCCGATGCTCAGAGCGTTTGCAATCAAAACGTAAAGCGTGCCGACGCCGAACAGCACGCCGTAGGCAAAAGCCATAAACGTAACCCGAATATTATTGGTTAAAATCAGGCTCGAACCCTTTGGATTGTTTTCATTAAGACTCATCCACCATTGCTCGTTACTTTGCGCCGCGACGCGAATATCGTCCAATCCAATGCGTTCTGCAAAATCCGCATCCGTGTAGCACAACAGAAACGACGCCAAACCGACGAGGGCGAAAACCGTAAAAGCCAACCACGTATATTTCCAAGTCCGGCGAAAGGCGCGCGGAAAATCGCGGGCGAAAAACTGCCACACCAGATTTGCGCCCCGACTTTCAGCCCGATAAATTTTGCCGTGCGCGCGAATGACGAGACTGTTCAGATAATTTATCAATTTCGGGTCGCGCGTTTCGCTTCGGGCAATCGCCAAATCGGACGCCGCGCGCCGGTAAAGCGCGCCGAATTCGCGCACTTCCGCCTTCGACAAACCGCGCAGCGAAGATATTTCCGCCAGGAGCAGCAAATCTTCGAGACGCTGCCAATTGTTTTTGCGATTGTCGGTAAAACGGCTCATATCGATTTTAGATTTTAGATTTTGGATTTTGGATTGGCAATGTGAAAATTAACTGTTTGTGAGATAATGCGGTTATTAAAGAAGGTAAAAATTATGAATATTAGAGAAGAAATCGTCGAGAAACTCAGGCAAATACCGGAAAACCGCTTGCCTGAGTTTTATAAAGTTGTCGAAGGATTTGTGGAAGAAAAACCGAAGGAAGGACTTTTGAAACGTCTTCAAAAAATTAAAATTGACGCGCCGCCCGATTTTTCCCGCAATATCGACCTTTATATGAGCGGAGAAAAAAATCTTGACGATTATTATTTAAACAAGGGAAAGAAATGAAGAAAACCTTTGTCGATAATTTTTATGTTGTTGCTTTGGTTAATAAACGAGACGAGTTTCACGAAAGGGCAAATGAACTTGTTCTCGAATTCGACAACCAACCATTGCTGACAACCGATGCGATTTTGCTTGAAGTCGGAAATTCTTTAGCTCAAAACAACAAACAAAAATCCGTAGAAATTATTGACGAATTTCTTTCTTCAAAAGAAATCGAGATTGTCGGAATGGACGAAACTCTTTTCAATAAAGCGTTTGAACTCTACAAAACTCATACCGATAAAACCTGGGGTTTGGTCGATTGTATTTCATTCGTCGTAATGAGGGAAAACAATATAACCGACGCGCCGACGAGCGACAAACATTTCGTTCAAGCCGGATTTCGCGCTTTGATGCTCGATTCGGTCAATTAAAAAGCGCGCGAATATTTCAATCGTAAAGTATCAGCGTCTTTGCCAATCTAAAATCTAAAATCTAAAATCTAAAATCGGAATGGCGGAAGAAACGACAAACACACACGAAGCGGCGATTGAGAAAACTTACGATTGGCACGTAACCGCGCGGCTTCTGCGTTATCTGAAACCGTATTGGCGATTGGCGGCGGTCGCGCTTGTCCTAACATTCGTAACCAATATTTTAATCAGTCTTCAGCCGTATTTTACGAAAATAGCGGTTGACGATTTTATTACGCCGAAAAAGGTTGACGGTATATGGCTGTTCGCGTTCGCCTTCTTTTGTCTTTTTCTTTTTCGCTTTATTTTTAGCTACATTCAGGAAATTCTGCTCAACGTCGTCGGGCAGCGAGTAATGTTCGATTTGCGGACGCAGATTTACACCAAACTCCAAAATCAGGAAGTCGCCTATTACGATAAAAATCCGGTCGGGCGCGTGATTACTCGAATTACTTCTGATGTTGACGCGCTCAACGAGCTTTTTACTTCCGGCGTGATTGACGTGCTGGGCGATTTGGTCGTCATTTTCGCCATTATGGGAATGATGATTTGGCTCGATTGGAAACTCGCGCTCGTTTCCCTGATTACCGTTCCGCTGCTTTTCGCGGCGACCAATTGGTTTCGCAAGCGCGCGCGCGTCGGTTACGACAAGGTGCGAACCAGAATGGCGACGCTTAACGCCTTTTTGCAGGAACATATTTCCGGCGCGCAGACCGTCCAGCTTTTTAACGCCGAAGCGAAAACGCAAGACCGCTTTCACGACATCAACGACGATTACCGCGACGCAAATATCGAGACGATTTACTACTACGCGATTTTTTATCCGATGGTCGATTTTATCGGCGCAATCGGCATCGCGCTGGTAATATGGTTCGGCGGCTACCAGCTTTTAACCGGCGTTTCGGCTGGCGGAAGCGCGCTGACAATCGGCATTCTCATCGCTTTTATTCAATATTCGCAGCAGCTTTTCCAGCCGATTCGCGACTTGTCGGACAAGTTCAACGTCCTTCAAGCCGCAATTGTCGCATCACACCGAATCTTTTTACTGCTCGATTTGCCGGTTCAAATCCTGACGCCGGAAACGCCGCAGAAAACCGGAAAAGCCGTCGGCAGAATCGAGTTTCAAAACGTCTGGTTCGCCTATAAAAACGAAGATTGGGTTTTGAAAGACGTTTCCTTTACGGTCGAAGCGGGCGAATCGGTCGCACTCGTCGGTCATACCGGTTCGGGCAAAACAACCGTAACTAATTTGCTGATGCGCTTTTACGACGTGCAGCGGGGAAAAATTCTACTCGACGGCACGGACGTGCGCGATTGGAATTTACAGGATTTGCGTGAGAATTTCGCCGTCGTCCTTCAGGACGTATTTCTGTTTTCCGGTTCGATTAGCGATAACGTGCGGCTCGGAAACAAGGAAATTACGGACGAGAAAATTCTCTGGGCGGCGCGCGAAGTTCACGCCGACGAGTTTATTCAAAAACTGCCGGAAAATTACTCGGCGCAAGTCAGAGAGCGCGGCGCGGGCTTGTCGGTCGGGCAGAAACAGCTTATTTCCTTCGCGCGCGCGCTGGCGTTCGAGCCGACGATTTTAATTTTAGACGAAGCGACCAGTTCGATTGATACCGAAACCGAACAGCTTATCCAGCAAGCCGTCGAGCGCGTGATGCAGAACCGCACTTCGATGGTCGTCGCCCACCGTCTTTCAACGATACAAAAATGCGATAGAATTTTAGTTTTTCATCACGGCGAACTGCGCGAAGCCGGAACGCATAACGAGCTTTTGTCGGAGCGCGGTCTTTACTGGCGACTTTATCAATTGCAGTATGTCGAAGAAAAAATTCACAATTCGTCCGCGCCCAACCGGGAATTGAGTTTGGAATCGGGAACTGCCGGTTAGCTTTTTTTATTTAATGGAATTTTTCAAAATAAAAATCGGTTGTTCAAAATAATCGAAGCAGCCGATTTTTTTATTTTCGTCGCGCAAAGAAATTTTCGGAATCATTCGTGATTTTTCTTTTATAAATTTTGCGGCTAAAGAGTTATAATCAGTCTAAATATTCAGCAGCAACCATTCGGAGTTAAAATTTTGACAAAAAGTTTCCAAAACTGTCTGCCCGCCGACCATAAAATTTCGGTTGAAAAAGTGGCGGTCGCCAAACTGCCGACGCAATTCGGCGATTTCGAGATTGCCGGTTATCGTTCCCTGATGAGTTCGGAAGAATTTGTCGTTTTAATCAAAGGCGAAATGCGCGCCGACGTGCCGACGCTTGTCAGAATTCACTCGCAGTGTCTGACGGGCGACGTTTTCGGCTCGATTAAATGCGACTGCGGACCGCAGCTTCACAAAGCAATGGAACTTATTGAAGCCGAAGGACGCGGCGCCGTCGTCTATCAGCAGCAGGAAGGACGCGGTATCGGCATCATCAATAAAATCCGCGCTTATGCGCTGCAGGACGAAGGCGCGGACACGGTTGAAGCCAATGAAGAACTTGGTTTTGCCGTCGATTCCCGAAATTATCAACAATGCGCCGAGATTCTCTTTAATTTAGGACTTTGCAAAGTACGCGTTATGTCGAACAATCCAGATAAACTTACGGCATTGGAAAAAGCCGGTCTGCAGGTTGTCGAGCGTGTTCCAATCGAAGTCGAATCAAAAGAACCGGCAGCGCATTACTTGAAAACAAAAAAGGAAAAAATGGGACATCTCATAAATTTCAAATCTTAGAAATTTCAAAAATAGTGAGTTATTTACAATATCTTGCAAATAATATTGTTTAACAAAATCGCTTACCTAATAAGTTCGCGCATCTAAACTATTCATATTATAGCAGTTAGGTGAAAAATGTGTTTAGAGTCGATGAGTTATCGTATGTTTTTTTAATAATTAAACCAAGTGCGTTCCGTGTGTGGATTCTGAATCTCATTTAAGCGCAACGTTGGTGTTAGAATTTTTTTGAAAATTAGATTTTTGTCGTCGCGGACATCTTGACGGCAGCCGCAAACTTATCCTGCACTCATTTATCACTGATATTACGCAACATACATAAACGATGTAATTTCAATAATTTACTAAAGTTTTTATGGTAAAAGTAGATTGACAATAATGAGGAAACTCAACTTAAGTGATTCTATAAATCGTTG
>JALZOE010000104.1:6894-7649 GCA_030857325.1 Acidobacteriota bacterium | reverse complement strand
ATGCAGAAGCCCGCACGAAGTAAGGGCGCAGACACACACTTACTTCGTGCGTGTTTCCGCATTGGCATTATGCCGGAAAATATATACCAACCTGCTTACTAATTGAGATTACCTAAAATTGCTCGATTTTTAATCTTCAATTTTGAATTTTGAATTTAAAGACTTTCCCATTTATTCTGTGAATCGGTTATAATACGGAAAGACTGAAAAATTGATTTTTTAATTGAAAAGATTTCATCGGTAAATTTCTATAATAAAGAATGAGTAAAGAATGGCTTCGTTAAGACTTACACAAAAACTCGCTCAACGAATGGTTTTGACGCCGCAACTGCGTCAGCGCATCGAGATGCTGCAAATGAGTACGCTCGAATTGAGCGAGCTTATTCAGCAGGAAATGGTGGCAAATCCGATTCTCGAAGAAGTTACCTCCGAAGAAGAATTTCAGGAAATCTCCGAAAAAATCCTCGACCAGCACGCCGCCGGCGTGGACGACGGTTTGCAAAACGGACACGATAAGGATTTTGAATTTTCAGGCGGTCTTGACAATCCGGGCGAAAATTTCAACGCCGAACAGACGACTGAAAACAGTTTCGACGAAACGAGCAGCGTTGACTTTGAAAACGAAGCCGAAGCGCCGACGGTTGAAAAATCCGATTCGTTTGAAGAAGTCGATTACGGCAGGGAATTTCAGGATTATCTCGACCCCGGATATAAAACGCAGGAAATCGAATTTAAGGACGACGCGCCGAGTTTCG
>JALZOE010000104.1:0-6884 GCA_030857325.1 Acidobacteriota bacterium | reverse complement strand
GAACATAAGCGATAAACTCGAAGAAATCGCCGTCTGCGTTATCGGAAATCTCGACGAAGACGGGCGATTGGCGACTTCCAACGAGGAAATTGCCGAAATGTGCGATTGCTCGCTTGAAGCGGTCGAAAAAGCGCGTCAGGTTGTGATGCGCCTCGATCCGGTCGGTTGCGGGGCGCGCCACGTGAAAGAATGTCTGCTCGCGCAGTTGGAAGCAAACGGCGAAGGCGAATCGCTGGCGGCGGATTTGGTTAAAAATCATTTTGAAGACTTGACGCCGTTCAGACTCCAGCATTTATCGAAAGATACGGGCATCGACGTGAACGTGCTTCACGAAGAAATCAATAAAATCCGCGTTCTCGACCCGAAACCCGGCAGAGAACACTCGTCGGACGAGCCGATTTACGTTTCGCCGGAAGTTTATATCGAAAAAGTCGAAGGCGATTACGTCGTTTATTTTACCGACGACGGCAGCCCGCGCCTGCGTATCAGCCACACGTATCAAAAATTGGTTGACCAAGCCGAAACGACCAAAGAAACCAAAGATTTTATTAAGGAAAAAATGCGTTCGGCGGTTGACCTTCTGCGAAATATCGAACATCGGCGGCAGACGATTTATCGCGTCGTCGAATGTATCGTTCATCGCCAGGGCGAATTTCTCGATAAAGGCGTCCAGTTTATCAAACCGATGATGCTCAAGGATGTTGCCGAAGACATCGGAATGCATCTTTCGACGATTTCGCGCGTCGTCAACCGCAAATACGCGCACACGCCGCAGGGCGTTATCGAGCTGCGCCGGTTCTTCAGCGAAGGAATGCTAAACGAGGACGGCGAAGAAGTTTCGACGCGCATTCTGAAACTGAGAATCAAAAAAATGGTCGAAGATGAAGATTCGCACAAACCTCTGACCGACGACCAGATTGCCAAAGTTTTGAGCAGGGAAGGCGTCAAATTGTCGCGCCGCACGGTTGCCAAATATCGCGACCAGATGCAGATTCCCGGTTCGCGCGAGCGAAAAACGATTGTTTAAGTAGAGTTTGTAGTGTGTATAGAATTGCGGAAATTTCACGGTTAGAGAATTTCCTGAACTTTAATATTTGAAAATTCCGCCAACTCTATAAACTTTACGAACTCTACGAACTTTAAAGAAAAGGGGAATTTATGAATTTTGAATATACGGGAAGACATATTGAAGTAACTTCGGCATTGCGTTCTCATGTCGAAAATCATTTTGAAAAACTGGCTCATTTATTCGAGGGCAACGGCAATAACAACGCCCACGTCATTATCGAAGTCGAGCGCGGAAAGCATCGTTCGGAAATTATCGTCAAATGGCACGACCAGGTTTTGACGGCGACGACGAGCGTTTCGGATATGTATCAATCTTTGTCGCAGACGATTGACAAAATCGAAAAACAGGCGCTCAAGCTGAAAAATAAAATTAAGGACAAACATCAGAAAGCGGTAAAAGTCAGCACGATTACGCCGCCGATTGATGACATTGCCCCGGCTGACGGCACGCCCGGAATCGTCGAATCGACCAATTATCCGGTTAAACCGATGACCGCCGAAGAAGCCGTTATGCGTCTGAACGAGGAAGAAAATCAGTTTCTGGTTTTTCGTAATTCCGAAGACGAGCGAATTTCCGTTATCTACAAAAGAGCCGACGGAAATTACGGTTTGATTGAGCCTTGATTTTTTGCCGCAGATTTCCGCCGATGAAATTACAAAAAATTTCATCGGCGGAAATCTGAATAAAAATAAACCGAATCGAAGACTTGCCGTAAATTCAGTTGACCGAAAAGGCTGATGAATATCTTGAGCGCGTGCGATTTTGAAGGCATCCGCAAAACACGCGCCGCACATAAATTAACTCGAAAAAAATCGGCTTCGACAAACTGCCGTCAGATTTAGAAAAAGAATTTTATGCCCGATAATAAAACGGATTTTTCCGTTTTTCCAAATTTTGTCATCATCACCGGTTTGAGCGGTTCGGGAATGAGTTCGGCGACCAACGCGTTTGAAGATGTCGGTTATTTCTGCGTCGATAATTTGCCGGTAACGATGCTTTCGACCTTTACGAGCCTTTTGATTCCCAATAAGGAAGAAGTCGTGGCGATTGAAAAAGCCGCGCTGGTCATCAATATCAGGGAACGTCATTTTTTATCGAACTTCTCCGACGAATTAAATAAATTAAAAAAAAAACTCAACCCGTTCGTCGTCTTTTTTGAAGCCTCGGACGCGGTTTTGCAGCGTCGTTTTAGCGAGACGCGCCGCCCGCATCCGGCTGACGCGGGTGAAGGACTGCTCGCCGCCATTCGCGCCGAAAAGGAAGCGCTGCACGAAGTTCGTCAAAAGGCGGATTTGATAATCGATACGAGCGACCACACGGTTCACACGCTGCGCCGGCTTCTGGTTCAAAAATTCGGACACAAGGAAGAAGGCTCGCCGCTGCACATTCATATTTTAAGTTTCGGTCATAAATACGGCGTTGCCGGTCAAGTCGATTTGCTGTTCGACGTGCGGCATCTTCCTAATCCTTTTTTTGAAAAGGGCTTGAGAGATTTGCCCGGAACGGATGAAAAAGTCGTCGGCTTTCTGGAAAAACAGGACGATGTTCAGGAGACAATCCGGCGGTTTGTCGATTTGATGGAATATCTGCTTCCGCTCTACAAGCGCGAGGGCAAATCTTACCTGACAATCGGAGTCGGCTGTACCGGCGGGCGTCATCGCTCGGTGATGGTGGCAAACACGCTCGGCAAAGCGCTTAAAAAAGACAATTTCGATGTTTCGGTAATGCACCGCGATGTGCAAAAATAATCGAATATAACGGTATGAAAAAAGTCGGTGGTGTAATTGTTTCACACGGGCAGGTCGCCAATGAATTGCTGGCGGCGGCGGAAACAATTGTCGGTTCTTTGAGTCATATCGCGGCGGTTTCAATCGGCTGGCATGACGATGTGGAAATGGCGCGCGACGAAATTTCGCGGGCGATTAAAAAAGTTTCCGGCGGCGGCGGCGTTCTTCTTCTGACCGATATGTTCGGTGGAACTCCGACCAACATTTCGGCGATGTTTATCAAGGAAAACGAAGTGGAAATCGTTACGGGCGTAAATTTGCCGATGGTTATAAAGCTCGCCGCGCAAAACGGGGAAATGACTTTGACGGAACTCGCTAAGGAAGTCGAAGAACAGGGAAAACAGGCAATTTACCGCACAAGCCAACTGCTCGAACCGCAGAAAATCAAATAAAGATGCTTGAAAGCGAGGTAAAAGTCGTCAATCCGCTCGGACTTCACGCGCGCGCCGCCGCCCAACTCGTCCGCGCCGCCGGACGATTCGATTCCGATATTAAATTAAAACGCGCCGACAATAACCGGAGCGCCGACGCCAAATCGATTTTAAGCGTTTTGACTCTCGCCGCCGCCAAAGGCACAAAAATCGGAATCATGACCGTCGGCTCGGATGAAAAAGAGGCTTTGCAATCGATTAAGCAGTTGTTCGCGGACGGCTTCGGCGAAATTTAAACTTCAAAATATTATGTTGTCAGAAAATTGTGATTTTCCCGGAAAAGATAAAAAAGTCGGGATATTGGGCGTGCCGCTCGGATTCGGCGCGGGACAAACGGGAAGCGAACTCGGCGTAACCGCCATTCGCTTAGCGCAAATTCGCGGAAGTTTTTTGACCGAACATATCGCCGAACTCGGATACGAAGTAAAAGATTACGGCGATGTCGAAATTATAAAACCCGATTATGTCGCCAAATCAGAAGATAATCTTAAGTATTTGAACGAAATACTCGCTTCGTCAGAAAATTCCGCCAAATCGGTTAAGCAAATATTAGCCGACGGAGCATTTCCGGTTATTTTGGGCGGCGACCATTCGGTTGCGCTCGGAACTTTTTCGGGAATTTCATCACATTTTCACGCGCGGGATGAGGAAATCGGCTTGATTTGGTTTGACGCGCACGCCGACATCAACACGCACGAAACTTCCGGTTCGGGAAATATTCACGGAATGCCGCTTGCCGCGCTTTTGGGCTACGGGGAAACGTCGCTGGTCAATCTCGAAGGCTTTGCGCCGAAAATCAATCCGCGATACTGCGCGCACGTCGGCGGGCGCGATTTGGATTTAGGCGAAAGACGCCGCATACGCGAACTTGGAATGCGTGAAAACTTCTTTACGATGAGCGACATCGACCGGCGCGGAATGTTCGCCTGCGCCCGCGACGCGATAAAAATTGTATCGCGCGCGCCGGGCGGTTTTGCCGTTACTTTCGATGTCGATATTATCGACCCGACATTTGCGCCCGGTTCGGGAACGCTCGTTCGCGGCGGAATAAGTTACCGCGAGGCGCATCTGGCGCTCGAATTGGTCGCCGAATGCAGTAATATGCGGTCTTTTGAAATCGTCGAAGTCAATCCGATGCTCGACAAAAGCAATATCACGGTCGAACTCGCCGGAGAACTGATTCTTTCGGCTCTGGGAAAAACTATTCTCTGATTTCATAGAGTTTTTAGAGTTCGTAGAGTTAAAAAAACTTCTTTCGACTCTAAAAACTCTAAAAACTCTTTATGGGAAAAATAAAAATCGGTGTAATTTTCGGCGGTCGTTCCGGGGAACACGAGATTTCGATTCGTTCGGCAAAAACGGTCATCGAGCAAATCGACAGGGAAAAATACGAAGTCGTTCCGGTTGCGATAACTCAGGAAGGAAACTGGCTCAACCCGTCTGAATCGCTTCGACTGCTGCCGGAAAACATTCGGGGAAATCTAGCCGAAAGCGTCGGAAAATTTCCGAAAAACTCAATCGCTCTAATCGGCGACACGAATTACAAAGGATTAACACGATTAACAACAGGCGAAACTGAAGAAATACTTTCGCCGCTCGACGTGATTTTTCCGGTTCTGCACGGAACATACGGCGAGGACGGCACGATTCAGGGCTTGCTCGAAATGGCGGACATTCCCTATATCGGCTGCGGCGTTCTGGCTTCCGCCTGCGGAATGGATAAAGTCGTGATGAAAACGCTTTTTCGCGACGCCGATTTGCCGATTTGCAAATACGTCTGGTTTTTGCGCGCCGAGTGGGAACGCCGGAGCGAAGACGTAATCGGGCAAACCGAACTGAAACTCGGTTATCCGTGTTTTGTAAAACCGGCTAACTTAGGTTCTTCGGTCGGCGTTTCAAAAGCGAGCGATAAGAAATCTCTCAGAAAAGCAATCGAGCTTGCCGCTAAATATGACCGCAAGATAATTGTCGAAGAAGGCTTGGATATGCGCGAGATTGAGTGCGCCGTCGTCGGAAACGACGACCCGCAAGCGAGTCTGCCGGGCGAATACATCATTCACGACGAAGGCAAAAAATTTCTCGACTACACGGAAAAATATACCGGAACCGGCAACAACGATTTCGTCGTTCCGGCTCTTATCTCCGAAGAATTAACCGTGAAAATTCAACAAATGGCAATCGCCGCCTTCAGAGCGATAGACGGTTCGGGCTTGGCGCGCGTAGATTTTTTTCTGCGAAACGATACCGGAATGCTGCTCGTCAACGAAATCAACACTTTGCCGGGAATGACGGATTCTTCAGGTTTTCCGAAAATGTGGGCTGGAACGGGAAAGAATTTTTCCGAAGTAATCGATGATTTGGTCGATTTGGCAATGGAGAGACACGCCGACAAATCGAGAAACAAAACGAGTTTTTAAAGTAAATGCGAAAAGGTTATAAAATTTAAGGGAAAAATTGTTCTCGATGTTTCAGCTTTTGTTCGATGATTTTGAATCTTTCCGCATTAATTTTTTTTGCTTTTACAACTATGGGCATGTCGGCAGCAATGTGCCGCTGGTTACCGGATATAAAAATGAACAATTAAGGATTTGTCAGAAATTCGGGAAGAATGGATAATAAATTAGAGTAAAGGAGCGATAAAAATGGCTGAGATTAAAAATGTCGGCGCTCCGTCGCCGCCGATTGAACAAAACGCGGCGAAAATCGCGGACGACGCGGTTAAATTTCCGAACGGGCAATCGCCGAATGCGGCGGGCGATACGGCAGTCGGGCGCGGCACAGCCGGTCAGCCAATCGGTCAGCCGACGACCGAACCGACGACGCAGAACGCCTTGATGCCGAACGTTGTAACCGGACGCGACCCGTCGCAGCTAATCGCCGCCGAAAAAATGCGTTCAAACGCCGGACATTCGGCGACCGACGTTTTGCTCGGACTCAATCGACAGCCTTCGACGCTCGGCACGATGCTCGCGCCGCCCGGAAATCTCGAAGCTCTGCGTCATTTAACGCCGACGATGCGCCGGACGATTCTGCGAAATCTTTTGACGAAACAGCGCGGGCAAATGCGTCGTCTCGTCGCCGTAATGCGCGACGACGAGCGCCAGACGCCCGACGAAGAAAATCAAAACGAGGAAAATGCAGGCGAAACTCCGGCGATTCTTCCGCCGGTTTCCGCCGCGGCTTTTTACAATCAACGTGCCGTGCAGGATTTGGAAGCGACGACGCGAATGCTCGATTTGCTCGACGAACTCCTCGGAATGCAGGATTACACGCTGAGCCAAATGGGAACTTTCGCGCAGGGCTGAAAATTCTGGTTTATCAAACAAAATAAAGAGACGCCGACAATATTTACGACGATTATAAAAAGCAAAATTCAAAAATTGAACTTGTTATATTTTTCGTAATTGATTGACCGTCTGTGCTGCGGGAGAATTTTCTTCGACGTTCTGGCGCAGAAAAGAATTAACCGCGTCGAGTTTTGCGAGCGCGTGGTCGGTGCGCTGGTCGCTGCCTTTTTTATACGCGCCGATTAAAATTAAATCTTTTTGGGCTTCGTAGGTTGCGAGAATTTCCCGCAGTTTTCGCGCCGCTTCGACG
>JALZOE010000527.1 GCA_030857325.1 Acidobacteriota bacterium | reverse complement strand
GTTAAAACCGTTGTCGGAGACGACGACGAGCGCAGTTTCAGCGGCGCGCGGCGACGCTTCGATTGCCGTCCAGATTCTGCCGATTGTCCAGTCTAATTCGCGCAGAGCGTTGAAACGCGAATCCGAATGATTGTTGAGGTGCGAAACGTGGTCGAAATTGACCGAGTAATAATCGAAATAATCGATTTCGGGACGCGTTTTTAATTTATTAACAATATCGCGCTCGTGCTGGTTGATTGTCGTGTTGAAAAAATCGAAGCCGATTGTCCATTCGTCAATCAGTTCAGCCGGATTTTTCGGAAATAAGTTGACGAAACCTTTGGTTTAAAACTCTCCAATCGGCTCCGCGCTGGAAAAGCTGAAAACTCGTGTAGCGACGCTCAAAAGGAAAAGCATCCGCTAGAATCGGCAGATTTAACTGGTCTAAAACTTCGACGCCCGGCATATCGACGCGCTTTTTCAAACCGTATTTGAAATAATAGGGAATGAAATTCAAGTAATCATACGAGCGGAAAGTTAAACGGTCATACTCGACATTTCCTTTGATTTGCAAGTGTTGTCCGGTGTCGAGCAGCGACCACGACGTAGCGGAAAGACTCATTCCGCGCGAATAAAAATTTGTCAGTCGCGTGCCGTTTTTATAAAAAATTTCGTCAAACCAGGGCAAAAGACTTTTCCCCGTTTTCGCGTCGCGCTGTTTAACGTAGCGGTCAACATAATCGCCGGGCAAACCGTCGACTTTAACGACGACGACGCGTTTAACACTTTGCGCCCGCGCTTCCGTGTGAAACAGAAAAACGGAAATGAAAAGCGAGATAATTATAAAAAAATGCGGAATAAATTTTGATTTGTTACTGTCCATCAATTTTGACAATTGTTTTTATGTCAGCCGGTTTGACGCGCTGTTGCTCTTTGACGGCGAGTTTCAGATGTTCGGCGGACAACTTTCGCCAGCGAACGTCGATTTTCTGATTTTCGTAAATCGCGAGCAGTTCTTTTTTGGCAATCTGATTATCGATTTGGTAAAGACTGGTCAAACACAGCAGACGCGTTTGCTCGTCGCCGGTCATCGAAAAAAGTTCGGCAATCGCTCCGGCGGTTTTTGTACGGGCTTCGCTTCCGCTCTGCGAAATGAAACTCAGCGAGCGTCTGATTGCTTCGATGTCGCCGTCGATTTCCGGTCTGACGGAATTTCGCGCCGTTTCGAGCAAAAATCTTTCGTGGTATTCAAGTTGACGACGCGTGTCCATTTCGGCGCGGAGTTCGGGCGTATATTTTTCGCGGTGCTTGTAAATTCCGAGCGACACAGCACTCGCCAGAGAATAAAGCATCCGCTGTCTGCCCGTATGTTTAAGGCGCGTCATTTCCGCGCGTCGTTCTTTTTCAAGCTGCGCGGGCAAACCGTCGGGACGTTCGGCGTAATTTATCAGGTTTTCGTATTGCCGACGCGCCAACTTTACTTCCGTTTCCAAATCGTTTTGCAGGGGATTATGCGAAACCGATTCCAGACGGTCGGCGATTTCATCTCTGAATTCCGGTTCGAGCGAAGCGTCGAGCGAAAGCAGAAGTTTTAACTGCGAATAGGAACGAAGCCGCGTCGCTTGATTCATATCCATTCCGCGCCGGTCGGCGACAAAAGAATAGACGCGATGCCCGACGAAAAAAGGCAGGCTGGCGAATCTCGAAACCGAAAGAACATTCCCGGTCAAATCGCCTAAAATACGTTTGGATATTTCGCGTTTTTTCGGGTTGTGCCGGTCGCGGAAATCAACCAGAATAACAGGAATTTTCGGGTAATCGAGACCGTATAACGCCAGCGGAATCATCGTTTTTGAACGGGCGGCGGGCGCGCCGGCTTCGACCGGACGATTTTCGGCGTCGAACCAGCGAGTTTCCGCATAACCTTTCCAGTTCGAGAGCCGCGCGTCGTTCCACGGATTTTTGATGTACAAGAAACGCGAATCGAATTTCCTGCCTTTATTCTTTTGTAAATCGGAGTGCGCGACCCAGATAAGCGCGTGCGTCGCCGTTCCGTCCGGCATTTCCAGCGGCTCGAAATAAAGTTCCTGCGCTTCGGAATACTGGCGCAGTAGCTCCCAGTTCTGCCCGCGCCGCCCATTCGTTTTTTCCGTGTGCGTCTGATAAATACGTTGCAGATTTTCGCTTTTCACAGACGAGCCGAACAATTTGTTTGAAAGCGTCATACGGGCTTGAATGTCCCGCAGTTCCGCGTCGCGCAAAACCTTTTCGCCTTCGATTGATTCGTAAAGCGACAGAATCGCCAGCGCGCGGGCAATCGACACCCGACGGTAATTTTTCGCGTTCACCTTGTATTGCAACGTTGCGGCTTGGACCGGGACGCCGAAATCTTCGAGAATCAGATTTCTGAAAACAAGCCGGAAAGCCTTATTCCAAACGTTTTTTTCCGCCGTATTCAAGTCGATAACCGGCGGCGGCTAACCGCCGCGGACTTTTCCCTTATTAGTCGTTCGCGTGTAAAGAAAGGGAATCGCCGCCACCATTTTTTGAGAAAGCGAAGGTCGCGCGTAGCTCAGAAT
>JALZOE010000526.1 GCA_030857325.1 Acidobacteriota bacterium | reverse complement strand
CTGTTTTGGCGGTTAAGCCAGTTCGTAATTTGGCTAATTCATAATTTGGCTAAAATTCAATTCGCAAGCCAAAAATCGGCAAGCGTTGGTTCTCGCTTAAAAACTGCGGAGTTCGCCGATAAAATTCGTAATTCGGCTGCACGACGCTGTTGTGATTCGTGATATTGAAATAATCAATATACGGCGCGAAAGACCATCTTTTGAAGTTGAAACGCTTTTCCGCCCGCACGTCGAGACTGGCAAAATTCGGCAGACGAAGCGCGTTGATGTCCGATTCCTGCGCGATACGCTGGATAAAAAACTGCGAATTCGGAAAAACTCTTACGGGCGTGCGGCGCGTGTAGGGCAGACCGCTGGCAATGCGGTATTTCGCCGCGACGCTAAAACCATAGAAGCGCGTGATGCCGATTAAAGTCAATTGGTGCGGACGCTCGAAATCCGATGGAAACGCAATGCCGTTTTCCGTGAATTTCCGGCGCGAACGGGTCAAGCTATACGAAGCCTGACCAGAGAAAAATCCGGTCAAAGCCTTTTGCAATGAAATTTCAAAGCCTTTCGCCGTTCCGCTTCCTGAATTGAAATAATTTCCGTTTGCGGCGAATCCAAGCGTCGGACGAAGCGGCTGAACAACTAAATCATCATAATTTTTTTGATAAGCCTCGAAACGCACGCGCAAATCTTCCCGAAGAAGCCATTCAATTCCGCCGATAAAATGCGTCGCGGTTTGCGTTTTTAAGTTGCGGTTGTTCGGCGTGAGCGAAAGCACGAACAAACTTGGCGGTTGGCGATAAATGCCGGTCGCAAAAGTAAAAGCGATTTTCAATGTCGCGTTGAATCTCGCCGAAAGTCGCGGACTTAACAGAGTTTCCCGTGTGATTCCGTAACGGTCGAGGCGAATACCGGGCGTCACGGAAAATTGCGGCGTGATGCGCCAAGTCGCTTGCGCGTAGGCGTAGGTGGAAGTTTTCGTGTCAAGATTCAGACGGTTTGTGCGCGGCGCGGCGTTAAATTCTTCTTCCAAAGGGCTGAAAAAATTTCCCGAATTTTCAAACGTATAATAATTCGCTTGGTCGAAATAAACGCCGCCGCCGAAAGCGATTTGCAGATTTTTGGCGAGCGCGGAAGTCGCTTCTTCTTTGATGCCGAATTGAGAATCGCGCAAATCACGCGAGCGTTGCAAAAGGTTCGTGAACGGCAGAAAAAAAGCGCCGTCGTTGTGCGCGCCCGTCGCCCAAGCGGTTGTCTGCGCCAGAGTGTTCGCGCCGAAAGTCGAACTCAAAGTTGCGCCCGCAATCAAACGGCGCGAAGTTCGCTTCATTCTAAATCTGTCGGTGCGGCGGTCAATGTTCTGCGCTTGTTCGTCCGATTGCTCGAAATTTTCAAAAAAATTCAGAATCGAAACGGAAAGTTTTTGGCGCGGCGTGAAATC
This sequence comes from Acidobacteriota bacterium, assembly GCA_030857325.1. Classification (GTDB taxonomy): domain Bacteria; phylum Acidobacteriota; class Blastocatellia; order Pyrinomonadales; family Pyrinomonadaceae. Next base: position 1,138 of record JALZOE010000526.1, on the reverse strand, counting down.
GTAAATAAATTTGTTTGTAAAATCCAAAGTTCGCGGATAACCTATAATCCCTCGCCTGGCGATTCCGGCAACGTCCAAAGCGACATCAATGTAACTGCGCCGCGCTGAAAAAAGCCAACTTCCGCGTTTGCCCAAAGGCACGTCAAGGCTTCCGCCTGCTGTTCCCGAATCGGCGAAAATCACTCCTTGAATTTTCTTGCGGTTGGCTTCGCGCAGTGAAATATCGAGCGACGACGACATCTTATCGCCGTAACGAACGCCGAAACCGCCCGCCGAAAATTCCGCCCGTTCAAAAACGTCTGGCGCGAGAATCGCAGCCCGTCCGCCGCGCGTTCCGTCGTATTTGTCGGTGAAATACGTAAAATCCGCGACGGGAATATTATCAATAAAAGTCAGATTTTCTTCCGCCGTGCCGCCGCGCACGATTAAATCGGCAAACTCACCCGAAGCCGCGCTCACGGCAGGCAGAGAATTTATGACGCGCAGAGGGTCGCCGCCGCTGCCGGGCGTTTGGCGGATTTCCTCGCGGTTAAGCGTGATGTTGCTGACCGCTTGTTCCGAATTTTCGGCGAAAATTTCGCTTCTGACTTCAACCGATTCACTGACGGTTACGGTAAGCTGCACATTCAGCAAAGTATTTCGATTGCCCGTGACACCAATTTGATTTTTAATAATCGGCGCAAAACCGCTCGCGCTGATTTCCAAATCATAAACGCCCGGTTCGATTTCAAGTCGAAAATTTCCGTCCGCGTCGCTCGTCGTTTCCACGCCGTTTTTGACAGAGATTCGTGCGCCCGCAATCGGCTGACCGCTCGTGCGTTCGGTAACTTGTCCGATGATGAATCCTTTTGAGTCACCGGAGGTCTGGGAGAAACCATTGGTAAAAGAAAAACATATTAAGGTGATATAAAAAACCAAACGAAATTTGAGCATACTTTTAGGGAGTTTTAGGTCAACTAACCAAGTCGCTTTCAACATAATTCCTCAAATTTACCACGAAACGCCGAACGATTGAGATGATGTGGGGCGAAACACACGCAACGTAACCAAGAATGAACGTCGCTGTTTCGCCCTCACGTCCATTTAATTGTTAGCTTGCGTCCCTGCAAAAAGTTGTCTGTTAAACTATTGGTTAAAA
>JALZOE010000103.1 GCA_030857325.1 Acidobacteriota bacterium | reverse complement strand
CGCGGCAGTTGGCGAAATTTCGTGAGCTGCGTCGTCAATTCAAAGAGCAAAACCTGCTGCGCCCGAATCAACGTCAAAAACGTCCGCGAAATTTTCCAGAACGCCGCTTTAACAATGAACGGCAAAGAACGCCGCCCGCGAACGATTAGCTTTTGTTTTATTTCGATGGTTCACCGCCGACTTTCCTTACAGGGTCGGCTTTTTTATTTGTCGTTTTCCGCGCTTCGTTGTAATCTTTTATAATCGCGGCGGCTGTAAACTAACAAATGAATCAACTCAAAAAATTTATTTTTGAACTCCAGGAAATAACGAATCTGGTAATTTCCGTTTTTACCGGACTTTTTAAAAAGCCTTATTATTTTGTCGAATTAGTAAAACAAATGGACGTTATCGGCGTCGGTTCTCTGCCGATTGTGCTGCTTACGGGGTTTTTCACCGGCGGAGTTTTGATACTGCAAAGTTTTCCGACCCTTCAGTATTACAGCATTCAAAACGTGGCGGGCAAAACCGTGGCGACTTCCCTGATTCGCGAACTCGGTCCGGTTTTGACCGCTTTGATGGTTTCGGGGCGCATCGGTTCGGCGATTTCCGCCGAATTAGGCTCGATGGTCGTTTCTCAGCAAATTGACGCGATGCGCTCGCTCGGCACAGACCCGAACCGCAAGCTCGTCGCGCCGCGCCTGCTGGCTTTGATTTTAATGCTTCCGCTCCTGACAGTCGCCGCCGATATTTTCGGAATTCTCGGCGGCGGAATGGTCGCTTCGTTTATTTTTAATCAGGACTGGAATATCTTTTTTACCTCGGTTCGCAACGGAATTACAATCGAGGATATTATCGGCGGCATAATCAAACCCGTTTTTTTCGGGCTGATAATCGGAAGCATCGCCTGTCACAAAGGTTTGACGACAACCAACGGAACAGTCGGCGTCGGACGTTCAACGACGAGCGCCGTGGTTCTTTCGTCGATTGTCGTTATCGTTTTCGATTTTTTTCTTTCCCGCGCCTTACAGACGATTCTCGGCATCAAATACATTTAATAATTTACCAGCACCGGAATTTTATGGTTTCGCCCGTAGAGGAAGAAAATACAGAAGTCGCAGAAATTGTCGAGGAAGAACTCGAACCGACCGATTTGGAAGACGCCGTAGACGAGCCGGAGCGCATCGTTCCGGCAATCGAATTTCGCGACATTCATTTGTCGTTCGACGATAAAAAAATTCTCAACGGCGTCAGTTTTATCGTTCGGCGCGGGGAGACGAAAATAATTTTAGGGCGCAGCGGCGGCGGAAAATCGACGATTATCCGGCTTATTTTAGGTTTAACCAAACCCGATTCCGGTCAGATTTTTATTGACGGCGAAGATATTACCGATTTTACGGAAGTCGAAATGATGGATGTTCGCAAGAAAATGGGAATGATTTTTCAGGACGGCGCGTTGTTCGATTCGCTTCCGGTTTATGATAACGTAGCCTATCGCCTGCACGAGCAAGGATTTAAGGAAGAACAGGTCGAAACGGAAGTTCGCCGGATGCTGCGTTTCGTCAATCTCGAAGACGCGATTGACAAAATGCCCGCCGAGCTTTCGGGCGGAATGCGCCGCCGCGTCGGAATCGCCCGCGCCCTTGTCGGCGACCCGCAGATTGTGATGTTTGACGAGCCGACTGCCGGGCTTGACCCGCCGACCGCCCGAACTATTTGCGAGCTGGCGATAAAACTGCGCGATATTCAGGATGTTTCTTCGATTTTCGTTACGCACGAGTTGAAAAATCTTGAATATCTTTCGACCGAATACGCAACCGTCAACGAAGACGGCGAAGTTGTATTTGAACTCGAAGGCGAAAAACTTTGTTTGATAAATACGGAGATTGTAATGTTGAAAGACGGGGAAATAATTTTCACCGGCAAGGACGAAGAGTTTTTCGCTTCCGATGACACGTATATTCAAACGTTCGTGCGCGGAAAATAAATGATTTTTATTTTGGATTTTAGAATGTAAAAAGAGGCGATCCAAAATCCAAAATCTAAAATCCAAAATAAAAATATGCCACCAACCCAGAGAAATTTAGGCTTTAGCCAATTGCGCGTCGGAGTTTTCGTGCTTTTAGGACTTGTCGTTTTGGGGTTTTTAATTCTAAATTCGACCGGCGACCTTAACCCGTTCGAGAACAAACTGCAACTAAAAGCGCGTTTTCCGACCGCAGACGGATTGCGCGAAGGCGCGAATGTGGAACTTGCGGGCGTTCACGTCGGAAAAATCGAAAAAGTCGTGCTTCTTCCGCCCGACAGTCCCGCCGATGCGCGGGTCGAAGCCGTTATGACGGTTGACCGGAAACTCGACGGCAATCCGATTACCGAGCGCATCCGAACCGATTCGACGGCGCAGATGGTTTCGTCTTCGCTTCTGGCAAACGATAAATTCATTAATATCACGCCCGGAACATTTAAAGGCGAACCGGTTTCGGACAACTACGTTCTCGACTCGGCATCGGCGACGACAGTCAACGATTTAACCGAAACGGGCAACGAACTTTTAACCCAGCTTAATCAATTGGCAACTCCGGCAAATGAAATTCTGACCAAAGCGAATCGCGGCGAAGGAACTTTGGGGCGCATCGTCAACGACGAATCGCTTTACAGAAATCTCGATTCGACCGTCGCCGAAACCCGCCAGACGATGCTGCGCCTGCAAAACACAATCGATAGAATAAATCGAGGCGAAGGCAGCGCCGGAAAATTGCTGAACGACCCGGAACTTTACAATAATTTAAACAGCACGGCGGCTCGGCTCGACGCCATTTCAAACGATTTGCGGGCAGGTCGCGGCACAGCCGGAAAACTGCTTTCCGACGACGCGCTCTACAACGACACGCGCGCCGCCATCGCCGACCTTCGCGCATCAGCCGAGAAAATAAACGGCGTCGCCGACGATTTCCGCAGCATCACCAACGATTTGCAGGCGGGCAAAGGAACAGCCGGAAAATTTCTAAAGGATGAGCGGCTTTACGATGAAGCGCGCAGTACGATTTCGAGACTGAACAACACGACCGAAAAATTTAATCTCATACTCGAAAACGCGCAAAACGGCAAAGGCACGGTCGGCAAACTATTAACCGACGAAACGCTCTACAACAATCTCAACCAAACGACTTCAAACATCAACCAGATTACGACCGAAGGCACAAAGCTGATTTACGACTTCCGGCAAAATCCGAAAAAATATCTGACCGTCAAATTCAGTATATTTTGAGGTTTTTCAATTGATTATCTGTAAAAAACATTTTACCTGTATAAAAAACTTATTAAGTAATCGGACAGAATTATTTTGCAGATGCTCTGTCCTTAAATTTAATTGGTCGTATGTTTCACCTTCGCTATTTCCGATAACGTGTCGCCGGATTTGACCGTGTAAATGTCCGACGGCTTGCCGATATTGATGTGCTGACATTATAAATAATTATAATAAATTCAATTAGAGGTAATAAATTTACCAATGTATTTATTTCCCGTTCTTGTCAACAAAATATTGCCCGGCATACCGACATTAAAACAGCTTTCCGCCGCTGCCGAGGTGTCTATCAGAAAACCTTTATCGGTTTTTTCGATAAACATTTTGAAATCAGTTCCCGAATCATTTTTTCCCGAAATAATAGTTTTGTTTCCGGCAAATTGCCAGACGGAATTATTTTTGTCTTTTTCTACTCCGAAACTGCACTCGTTGGCGCTTTCTTCTCCGCCTCGCATAACAATCCGCGAACCGCTGATAAGAAACGCCGTCGGCTGGTCGTTTTCCGCCGCAAGCTGAGTTTCAAAACTAAGGCTTTTTGTTTTGTTGCTCCACTTAATCAAATTACTTCCGGTTGTGTTTTTCGTCTGCGCCTGTTTTGGCAAAGAAGTAGAAGAAGCATCATAAAAGACGCGGCATTGTCCGGTAATTACCGGGTCGTCCTGCTCAAAATTTTCGTCGCTCAGCAAAATTTTATACCAGCCCGTTTGACTGAAAATCAGTTCAGCCTTGCCTTCGCCCAGATTGTTCAGTTTTGAGAGATTGACGGCGCGCGCTTCGGAAGAATCAAGTTCGATGCGGCGCAGAGTTTTCAAAGTTTCTGCTGTCCAAAACGGAAGCGCGTCAGCAACAGCCGAGGATTTTTGCCGTTCGGAGTTTTCAGATTCCGACAGTAGAAAATAATCCGAGTTTTTGCCTTCGCGCTCGATTGCCAGATAGCCGCCGTTCGGAGTTTTCAAAGAAACGACGACTTTTGCGCCGCGCCCGAATTTTTCAGGCGCGCAGCTTGTAATCTCGCCGTATGAAGCCGACTTTGTCGAAGATTTTTCGACGGTTGTTTTCGCCGTGTTTAAAGCATCAGAAGGGCTGACAACGCTTTGATTTGCAGCGTTTTTATTATCCGAAACAGCCCTTTCGGAATGGCACGCCGAAACACAGAATATAAATAACAAAAAAATAAACATTTTATTCATCTCTCACCATCTCCCACCGTAGAATTACAATTTATTATGTTTATTAAAATTGTAAATGAAAATGGCGCGGTTTTCCTTCATAAAGCGGTTCTTGTCCGGTTACGTTTCTGACAGCTTCTCGAAAAGCGTTTCGGTCTAAGCCTATTAAACTGACATCAGCCGCACCGCCTTGCAAATGGCGCGAAATGTATATCTGCCGATTGACCTGGTTTTGAATCGTCTCGGACATTGCCTGTTTGATTTTTTCGGCAGATTTTCCGGCGGCTTTGGCTTGCCGGTATGTCGTCAGAATTTCGGAAACAGCCGCTCTGTTTTTATACTCGGAAAAACTATTGCCGAGCTGAATTTTGGTAAACATCGCACCCGCTTGCCGGTATGCAGTCCTCGTGCCGCTTGTTATATCAATAGTTTTGCCCGTTTTTCTTTGATATTCCTGGCCTATCGCCGACAATTTTGCTTTGGCGTTTTCGTTAAGAACAACACCTTCTCGAATACGGTAATAATGAGTCGAAGCCGCTTTGTTATTAGTTGTGGCAGCCGGCGAAGTTGTTGCGGAATCGGGTCTGCCGGATGTCGAAGTCCTTGTATTCCGAGAGTTTTCAACTCGTAGAAGCCCGACGTGTTTCATCGGTTCAATCATTTCGTTAACGCGGCGGCTTTGGTCGCGTCGAATAACCTGCTGAATTTCAAGCTCGTTTGCCGGACGCCCGTATTTTTTCATCGTTTCACGGCTGGCGATTTTAGCCAATCCGCCACCGACGGGCGAGCCGTTTGCATTCCTCCATCGCTGACCCGTCTGCAAATTTATAAAGCCGCCGACGCGCCATTCTTTCATTGTTTCAACGGAAAGTTCTTTCCCTTTAAGATAATCCAAATTTTCCGGCGCGAGCATTTTGCCTGCCGCGCGTTCCGACTGATTAAAAGCGTCGAAATAAACCGACGCCAGCAAAGCATTGTTCGGGTCAAGACCGGCTTTTTTCATCACATCCACATATTTCGCTTTGGCTTGCTGCATATGCTGCATATGCATTTTGTCGGCTTCTTCGGGCGAGCGAGCCGCCGGCAGATTAAGAAAGCGCGCGTTGGCGCGAGAGAATGAACCGATATTCCACAAACCGTCGCCCGGGTCTTTATGACCATAATAATTCGGTTTGACAAATCCGCCGTCCACCGTTCTGTTGCCTTCGGCGTTACCGATAAGAATGGCGAAACCCGCATTCGAGCCTTTTTCAGGCGATAAAAAATCATCGAGATTTATTTGCGCTATTCTCAAATTTCCGGTCGTTACTAATTTCGGCTGTTGATTATTAACATTCGGCTGTGCAATTTTAGGTTTATTTTCAGTTCGCGGCGTGGTTGTTTTAATCGGTTTAGATGAATCAAGCAGTTTAGCTTTATTTGCCGACGACGTTTTGTGAGCGTTCGGTGCAGTCTGATTGTTGATTATCGGAATATTTAATTTCTGACCGGGATAAATCAAATTGCGATTGCCGATTTGTCCCGGATTGGCGCGCATTATGTCGCTGACGGATACATTTCGGGATTTGGCGATTTCCGATAACGTGTCGCCGGGTTTGACCGTATAAATGTTCGACGGTTTGCTGATTTCGATGCGTTGTCCGATTTGAATTTTATTCGGGTTTTTTATCTGCTGATTTCTTTGCAGTAGCTGTTGCAAGTTTTGTCCGGTTTTGACGGCGATGGCGGTCAATGTGTCGCCGCGCCTGACGATGTATTCGTTCGCTTGCGGAACTGTCTGATGCGAAATTGTTTTCGTCTGTGGCGTTTGTTCCTGCGCCGCGTCGAAGTTGTTTGTCGGTTGGAAATTGAAGCCAATTTTGTTGCCGCTCATTTTGTTCTCCACGATTCAGATTAAATACTGATAGTAAGTTATCGTCAATTTACAAAAATAGTTTCCTGTTTTTGAAATAAAAAGTAAATAAATTTTTCGCAAATAACGGTTTCAAATGTTTTTGTATTACAATTTGTAGAAGTATGACTTTGCAGTTAAAAAGCTATATCGAAGCGGTCGATTGGATTTCTCCGTTTGAAGTGCGCGGACGCGTAACCGAGCTTGTCGGTTTGCTGATTCGCGCCAACGTGCCGGGCGTGCGAGTCGGCGAAGTTTGTTTAATCCGCTCGCCGCATCAGCCGCGCGGTTTAAAAGCCGAAGTCGTCGGCTTTCGCGGCAGCGAAGTCGTGCTGATGCCGCTCGGCGAAATCGGCGATGTATCGATGGGCGCGGAAGTTATTTCCACGGGAAAATCTCTGCGCGTCCGCGTCGGCGAAAATTTATTGGGAAGGGTTTTGAACGGTTTGGGCGAGCCGATTGACAAACTAGGCGCGGTCGAAGCCGCCGCCGAATATAATGTGATGAGCCAGCCGCCAGACCCGATGAGCCGCCAGCGCGTAACGAAACCGTTTGCGACCGGCATCCGCGCGATGGACGGAATTTTAACCGTCGGCGCGGGGCAGCGCGTCGGCATTTTCGCGGCGGCGGGCGTCGGCAAATCAACTCTGCTCGGAATGCTGGCGCGTAATACGGAAGCCGAAATTAACGTCATCGCGCTGGTCGGTGAACGCGGGCGCGAGGTGCGCGATTTTCTCGAACAGGATTTGGGCGCGGAAGGCTTGCAACGCTCGGTCGTCATCGTCGCCACTTCAAACGAGCCTTCGCTCGTCAGGTTAAAAGCCGCTTACGTCGCAACTGCCGTCGCTGAATATTTCCGCGACCAGGGAAAAAAAGTTCTTTTGATGATGGATTCGGTTACGCGTTTTGCTCGCGCGCTGCGTGAAGTCGGTCTGGCGCGGGGCGAACCGCCGACGCGCGCCGGTTTTCCGCCGTCTGTTTTCTCCGAATTGCCGCGTCTGTTGGAACGCACGGGAAATTCCGACAAAGGTTCTATTACCGCTTTTTATACTGTTTTAGTCGAAGGCGACGATATGACCGAGCCGATTGCCGACGAAACGCGCTCGATTCTCGACGGTCATATCGTTTTGTCGAGAAATCTGGCGTCCGCCGGACATTATCCGGCAATCGATGTCGGGCAGTCGGTTTCGCGAGTGATGTCAACGGTCGCCAGCGATTCGCACGTCGAAGCGGCGCGAAAACTGCGGGAAATTCTCGCAACCTACGAAGCCCAAAAAGATTTAATTTTAATCGGCGCGTATAAAAAAGGCAGCGACCAGCGCACCGACCACGCGCTCGCAAAACTCGA
>JALZOE010000102.1 GCA_030857325.1 Acidobacteriota bacterium | reverse complement strand
GTTTTGATTTTATGTTTTTCGGATATTTCAAGAAATTGATTCAGCCTTTTCTTAAAACCTTGCGGGTCTTGCTGGTAAGCCAAATCGTGGAGAAAAACGCGCATCGTGTTCATCCCCAAACTTTCCGCCCAGCCGAGTTCCAAATCAATCCGCTTCGCATCAAAAGTATCGGCTTGCCACATTTCCAATTCGTTGATTGCGGTTGCCGGAACATAATTAGAACCGACCAGATACGGCTGTTTCGCATACCAATCGTTCGCCTGCTTTTCCGTCCATTTCGGCGCGGCGGAAACGGCGAAACAGAATAATAAAATAAATGCGAATGATTGTTGGATTTTTTGAATTTTCGACATAAATTTTTGTAAAAGCTACGTTCGGTAAATCCAGGCATTTGAACTTACCGCCATTCGGTTGTCATAGCCGCCGACAATTAACACTTGTCCGTTCTGTAAAAGTGTTGCCGTCGCAAACAAACGTATCGTTCCCATATCGCCAGAAGCAAATGAAAAAGTGTTTGTTGTTGGGTCAAAAACTTCCGCACGGTTCGCGCCGCCCGCAATCAAAACCTTGTCGTTTTTTAAGAGAATTGCCGTGCCTTGCAACTTATAGCGCGAAGCGTTCATATTGCTGACTGCAGCGAAAGTTTTGTTTGTCGGATTGTAAATTTCCGCATTGCGATACGCGCCCGCGCCGTCCCGTTCGTCAGAACCGCCGACGATTAAAACTCGTCCGTCCGCCAACAAAACCGCGTCGTGTTTGTGTCGCTTAACGATTAAATTTCCGGCTGATGCGAAAGTGCCATCTGCCGGATTGTAGATTTCGCAGCTTGAATAAATAGTAATTGCCGCACGTCTGCCCTGATGACCGCCCGTAATTAAAATCTGTCCGTCTTTGAGCAATGTTACCGTGTGCGATTCGCGGGCGGTTGTCATTGCGCCGGTTGCGGTAAAGGTGTTGGTTGTCGGGTCGTAAATTTCAGCACTGGCAAGAAACGTCCAACCTGTTCCAACGCCGCCCGCCAGCAAAACTTTACCGTTATTGAGCAACACGGCAACGTGATTGCTCCGCGCCGTTGTCATTTTCGGCGTTAAAGTAAATTTGCCCGTCGCTGGGTCGTAAATTTCCGCGCTGTCAAGATAATTGCCGTTAAAGCCGCCCGCGATTAAAATTTTGCCGTTCGGCAGAAGTGTCGCCGTGTGGCTCGAACGCGCAACGCGCATATTCTCCGTCTGTAAAAAGCCTTTTCCCGCCGGGTCGAATATTTCCGCACTTGTTAAACTATTCTCTTCACCGACAAAACCGCCTGTGATTAAAACCTTCCCGTTGTTCAGCAGTGTCGCGGTATGAGAAGCGCGCTGCGCCGCCATTCTTTGCGCCGCCTTTAAAGCGCCGTCGAGAATAACACTTGTTTGGCTCTTTGTACTATTAGTCGTAACTTGAGCACGACAACTTGGAACAAAAGCAATCGTTAGCAGAAAAATTGACAACAAACTCTTTTTTGCGTTTCTCATATAGTTTCTCCAAAGTTACAAATTGAAGCCTATTTCTCAATGCGATTTCGGGCGCTGCAAATAAACGACGAATAAAATTATCGCCGCTTTTATCACGAGCGCGTATGAAAACTTGATGCCGTTCATATTGAAGCTCGTCGTGATGATTTGCATAATCAACGCGCCGATGACCGTGCCGATGACCGTCGCGCGTCCGCCAGTCAGAGCCGTTCCGCCGACGACGGTTGCCGCAATCGCGTCTAGCTCAATCGTCTGTCCGACCTGCGAAGCGTCCGACGCGCCCAAACGCGCTGTGTAAATCAAACCGGCGATTCCCGCGAGCAGTCCGCTCAAAGCGTAAACCATTATTTTCGTCCGATTAACCGAGATGCCCGAAAGCCGCGCCGCGTTTTCGTTGCCGCCGACGGCGATGACGTGCCGCCCGAAAATTGTTGCCCGAATCACAAAAATCGCCAGCCCGATAATTAAAGCCATTACAAAAATCGGTACGGGAAGAATGCCGAACAGCGAATCTTTTCCCCAAAATTCAAAACTCGGATTAGAAAAAGGAATTAATTGTCCGCCGTTGCTAATCACCTGCGCGATGCCGCGCCCGGCAATCAAAAGCGCGAGAGTAACGATAATCGGCTGAATCTTAAAAGTCGAAATCAGCCAACCACTAAACGCGCCGACTAAAGTAACTGTGAGGAGAGCCGCTAGAATCGCCGGATACGCGCCGTAATCGAGCGAAATCGCCGCCACCGCCGACGCAATCGCCATCAACGACCCGACCGACAAATCAATCCCGCCCGTCGCAATCACAAACGTCATCCCGATTGCCACCAGCATCGTCGGCGTAACCTGCACGAGAATGTTCCGAAAATTATCTACGTCAGCAAAATTCGGCGTAAAAACGACATTCGCCAGAATCAATAAGACGAGTGCCGCCGCCGCGCCGTAAGTCGGCGCGTAATCGGCAAAGCTCGAAGTCGAGCGTTTCGCTATCGGTTGTGTGATTGCTTCAGCCATAAGTTGGAAATGATGAATTAGGAATGATGAATGATGAATATAAGGATTTTCTTCAATTCATCATTCATCATTCATCGTTCAATTCGTTTCCGCCATCGCGTTGATGATTCCGTCCTGTGAAATTTCCGCGCCGCGCAGTTCCGCCGCGCATTCGCCGTCGCGCATCACGACAATGCGCGAGCTGCCTTCGACGAGTTCTTCGAGTTCCGACGAAATCATCAAAACGCCCAAACCTTCGGCGGCAAGTTCGTTTATCAGACTTTGGATTTCACCTTTCGCGCCAATGTCAATGCCGCGCGTCGGCTCGTCAAGAATCAAAAACTTCGGATTTTTGCACAGCCACCGCGCCAGCAAAACCTTTTGCTGGTTGCCGCCGGAAAGCTCGCGGATTTTCTGCTCGCCGCTCGATGCTTTAATGCCGAGCCGTCGCATAAAGTTTTCGACGATTTCGTTTTGTTTGGCGCGGGAAACCACGCCCAAACTCGTCAGCGCGGGCAAGGCGGCAAGCGTCATATTTTCGCGCACTGACCATTCGGGCACGATGCCTTCGGCTTTGCGGTCTTCTGATAAAAAAGCGATTCCGGCTTTTATTGCATCGTTCGGCGAGCGCAATTTTAATTCTTTCCCTTCAAACGTGATTTTGCCTTTATCAATCGAATCCGCGCCGAAAACCGCACGCGCGACTTCGGTTCTGCCGCTGCCCAAAAGTCCAGCCATTCCGAGAATTTCGCCGCGTCCGGCTTTGAGCGACACATTTCTCAAACGTCTTCCGCGCGTTAAATTTTCCGTTTCCAAAAGCGTTTCTGAAATTCGCGCTTCGTGGTGTTCGCCGAAAGCGGTTGCGCCTTTTTTCTCTAAATCTTCGCGCTGTTTGCCGAGCATTAAACAAACCAAATCAATGCGCTCTAAACCGGCGAGCGGGCGCGTGGCGATAAATTTTCCGTCGCGCAGAATCGTTACTTTGTCGCAAACGGCGTAAAGCTCGTCAAAACGATGCGAGATGTAAACAATCCCTGTTCCCTGCTCTTTCAAACGGCGAATCACATCATAAAGAAGCCCGACTTCACGCTCGGTTAAAGAACTCGTCGGCTCGTCCAATACGAGAATTTTCGCGCCCAAAGACACGCCGCGGGCAATCGCAATCATTTGACGGGAAGCGATATTCAAACTTCCCAAAACGGCTTTCGGGTCAATTTGCAAACCCAAATTTTGCAAAGTTTCACTGGCTTCCCGATACATTCGCGTCCAATCAATCAAACCGAAGCGGCGCGGCTCGCGTCCCAAAAACATATTTTCGGCGACCGAGCGAAACATTAAAAGATTGACTTCCTGATAAACGGCGACGACTCCGGCGTTCTGCGCTTCTTCCGGCGTGCGGAAATTAACCGGATTGCCTTCAAAAAACATCTCGCCGCCGTCGCGGTTATACGCGCCGGTCATCACTTTGATAAGCGTCGATTTGCCCGCGCCGTTCTCCCCGACGAGCGAGTGAACCTCACCGCGTTCGAGCGTAAAATCTACGTCGTCGAGCGCGACCACGCCGGAGAAAACCTTTCTGATGTTCTGCATCCGCAAAAGCGGCTCGTTGTTCATAAATTTTTTGCCACGAGTTACACGAATGGCACGAATAAGAAAATTAAAAAATAATTCGTGTAACTCGTGTTATTTGTAGCTAAATTTTCTTAATACGCCTCATTAACGAATTGCGCCGCGTTGCTCGAATCGTAAAACTTATCTTCCAAAACAATTTTCGGCGGAAGTTGTTCGCCGCGCAGGTATTTTTCATACGTGTCGAAGGCAACCGGACCGAAACGCGGATTGCTTTCGACCGTTATGTTCATATCGCCCGCGATAATCGCTTCAAGCGCGGATTTCTGACCGTCAATCGAAACAACTTTGACATCTTTGCCCGGATTCATATTGGCGGCTTTTAACGCTTGAATCGCGCCGAGAGCCATTTCATCATTATGCGCGTAGACGGCGGTAATATTTTTGCCGTGTGCCTGAATGAGGTTTTCCATTACTTTTTGCCCGTTGGCGCGGGTAAAATCGGCGGGCTGCGAAGCGAGAATTTTCATATCGGGATATTTTTCACTCACGTTTTTGAAGCCTTTGGCGCGGTCGTTGGCGACGCTTGAGCCGGCTGTTCCCTGAAGTTCGACGATTCCGGCTTTGCCGTTCGTGTTTTCGGCTAACCATTCGCCGACGCGCTCGCCTTGCTGGACAAAGTTTGACCCGATAAACGTAACGTAATCTTCGCCGACTTTCCCAGCCGCTTCACGGTCAATCAAAAACACGGGAATTTTTGCTTGTTTAGCGGCTTGCAATGCGGGTGCGAGACCTTCAAATTCACGCGGCGCAAGGAAAATCGCATCAACGCCGCGCGCTACTAAATCTTCTACATCCGATACCTGTTTGGCAGTTTGCTGCTGTGCGTCCGAAACAACGAGTTGATATTTATCACTGCGTTTTGCCGCTTCGTCGTTCATTGACTTGGTTTCCGCAATCCGCCACGGTCCGTTGTTTTCCATCTGCGAAAAGGCGACCGTCTTTTTACCGCCGTTTTCACCCGTTGCAGAATTCGCGCCGCCCGCCGGTTTCCGGTTGCAGCCGACAAATGCGACTGCCAAAATCATCAGCAAAACCAAAAGATTTCGATTCTTCAATAAAAAGTTCATATTTTTTATCACTCCAAAAATGCCTGTTTGAAATTGTTTACTTTGTCGGCTCGATTCGCAAAAACCCGAAACGCGCCGCGGCGTTTTCCACTCCGCCAACCGTCATAGCGACTCGCACGCCTCTGTCCCACGGCGGCAGATAATCGCCGTTTTGTTCGTTGCCGATTGGAACGAAAGTTTTTCCGTCGCGGCTCGCGGCAAAGCTGTAAAAAATTCCGTCACGCGCCGTCATTCGCAAATAGATGTTATCTCCGAGCGGCGCGTCGTGCGTTGAAAGCGTCCGGTGATTATTGCGCTCGCGTCGCCAGACGACGATTTTGTCGTCTTTTAATCCGAAGCCGAGCGCGTTTTCGCCGTCGCCGAAAGCCGAAAGTCCGGCAACCGCGCCGCTCGTCAAACTTTTGTGGTCAATCTGCGTCGTCGCCGTGTAGCTCCCGTTCGTCGTGTAATAAGCCATCACGCCGCCAATCGGATTAGTCATCTGCGCGGCGTTCGGCGATAACTGTAGAAAACTGTTGCTGATGCGGTAAGTCGGTATGCTGTGCTGCAGCCATTGCCAGCCGAAACGCAGAGTCGGCGAAGTAAAATCGTCAAAAAAGCGATATTCTTCGTCCAGTTCGGCAACTCCGAGCGGCGCGGCGGCGATTTTGCTCGCGCCTTTACCGTTATTAATCGTCGCCCAGCCGTCGCGCGTCCAGTTCACTTCATCGAGCAGCGCCTGTCTGCCGACATAATTCGTGTCCTTCGGGTCGTAGGCGTGATAAAGCATATACGTCCGCCCGTTTTCGAGCGTAACCGCCGTGCCGTGTCCGGGACAATTGAAATTTTCGTTGCCTTTCAAAATCGGATTCCGGTCATATTTTTCCCACGTTCCGAGAAGAGTTTTGGAACGCGCCACGCCCATCGCGTAGTTGCAGCCGCGCCCGCAGCAGGCGTTGCCCGAATAAAACATATAAAAATATCCGTCTTTTCGCATTATATACGAACCTTCGACGAGGTTTCCTTCCCACGTTTCCGGGTCGTTCCGCATAATTTCCCGGCGCGCGCCGACGAACTTCCAATTTTTCGTGTCGAGTTCCTGCGCCCACAGCGGCGTCGGTTTATTAACGCTGTTGCCGTCCTCTTTCCAGATGAGGAACAATTTTCCGTTTTCGTCACGAATCGGGAAAGCGTCAATCGAGCCGACTTCCTGACACTCCAGCGCGCCGTGGTCGGTATAAGGTCCGGTCGGCTTGCTCGCGGTCGCGGCGGCGATGCACAGCGGTCCGTCTTTTTTCCGCGCCGTGTAGAAAATATAGAATTTACCGTTTTCCTGCCAGATTTCCGGCGCCCAGTAATTGCCGACCGACCATTCGGGACGTTTGGGAAAAACCACGCCGACGATATTCCAATTAACCAAATCGCGCGAATGCAGAATCGGAAATTCCGGTCCCCATTCGCTCGATGTCGCCGTCGCGTAGAAATCCTTGCCGACGCGAATAATCGACGGGTCGGGATAATCGCCCGCCTGCACCGGATTCGTGTAGGTTGCGCCTTTTTGCGCGAAAATCTGCGCGGTCAAACCGAGCAGAACTAACAATAAAACGCCGATTTTTTTGAAATTTGGAATTTGTTTTTTTAACATCATTTTACAACTAGAATCCTCTAAATAATCTGTTATTTCCCAATCCGCGCGGCGGCGGTTGAATTTCTGACTACCAACTGCGTCAGAATCGGCAGTTCGACGCCGTGCTGCGTCGGACTCGAAAGCGTCGTCATCAGAGCCTCGACCGCTAACTTCCCGAGTTCGCCGAGCGGCAGATTCACCGTCGTCAGCGCCGGTTCAATCAAGGATGAAAAAGCGATGTCGTCAAACCCGACGACGGAAATGTCGCGCGGAACGTTCAAACCGGAGCGCCCAAATTCGCTAATCGCGCCGAACGCCATTAAATCGTTGGCGGCGACGACGGCGGTCGGGAGTTCGGTGGCGGCTAAAATTTCGAGAGCGGCGCGTCTGCCGCCTTCAATCCGAAAATCGCCCTGATAAATCCGCTCCGGCGAGTCGGGCAGAACCGTTTGCATCGTCTGGCGAAAAGCCTCAAGCCGCCGTTTTGCCGAGTGCAGATGCGGCAGTCCGCTGATGAATGCGACGTTGCGGTGTCCGAGTTCGACCAGATGCAAAATCGCCTGTTTAATGCCTTCGGCGTAACCGACGCGCAAATTGCTCATATGCAAACCGGCTTCGCCCGAATCCAAAAACACGACGGGAACTTCGCGCCGCGCCAATTCGTCAATTAAAGACTTGTCCATCTCCGATGTCATCACCGCGACACCGGCGACTTTGCGCTCGATAAATCGCCGGACATAATGCGACGTGCGCTCGGCGTCGTAATTCGTGTTTGACAAAACCACGTCATAGCCGTGTTCATAAGCCGCCGCTTCGATGCTTTTAACGAGTTCGGGAAAAAACGGATTGGCGATATCGGAAATCACCAGACCCAAAATCCGACTGCTGCCCGAAGCCAAACT
>JALZOE010000525.1 GCA_030857325.1 Acidobacteriota bacterium | reverse complement strand
AGAAAGGATACTGAATTACAAAATCTTCCGGCATAACCATACCGGGCGAAAGCACATCGACAACCTTGTTTGCTAAATCATTGAGTTTTCCTTTTGTGTTCTGAAACGCATCATCGAATTTCTTAGCAACATCGTCGGTCAGTTTCAGCGCGTCGTCGCCAAGCTGGACAAATTTCGGCGCGAGTTTGACGCCCGCGTAGCCGACACCGGCGAGTAAAATATCCAGTTCGCCGTCGGTAATCAGGGCTTTTAGTTCTTCGACGGGCAAATCGCTTGCCTTGGTGGAGTTTTCGATTTTGTCGGCGATGTGGTTGGCTTCCGCGCCGTATTGAATAATTTCTTTGAGAGTTAAGCCCGCTGCGACGACGGCAACTGCCCGGCTCGGCAATTTTCGCAACGCCGCAATGACTGCGCCGCCCGTCATCATTGCAGAAAGCAATGTTTTGGCGTCAATCTGTTTGAGTTTTTCCCGAACGTCGGCGGGAAAATCGGCTAACGCTTTATCGAGCGTCATTCCGAAGCGCTCGTTAAAACTTTTTTCCAGAAACGCCTTGCCGCCGTTATTCGTTATCTCCAGCGCGAAATCCTTTTCCGCTAAGATTAACGCCTGTAAATCGCCGCCGATGTTGAATTTGTAGCCGTTAAATTCAATGCCGTCGGCATTTCGCTGTTTTTCAGCCAGAACCATCCGGCTGTCTTTGCCGAAACTCGAATCGCGGTAATATAAACCGTCCTTTTCGTTGACGACATATTTTTTCTGGCTCGCGTCCCACTTCGGCGTGAAATCGAGCTTGGCTTTTTCGGCAATCGCTTCTGCCGCGCCGTTGCTGATATTTATTCCCTGCTGTTTGAAAATGTGTTTGACGACGTTGATTTCCAGCGCCGCGTAAGGAATCGCCTTTTTGCCCGGCGGCAGAACCAAAGATAATTCGTAAGCCGGATAACGCGTTTGATTGACGGCGGGCGCGGGCTTCGATTTTTTGTCGTCCGCAAGCCGCGTCATCAGGGCGTCGATTGCCTGCCGGTTATTGAGCGGGCTGTTGGATTTCAATTGTCTCGGCGTCGAGCCGGTCGTCTTTTGATTGTCGCCGTCAAATGCGCTTGTCGGCTTAAAAACCGATTGGATGAAATCATTTACTTTCGACATAAAATAAACTCCTTAAAGATTGTCGCCCTTGTTCCTGACATTTAACTTATCGGCAATCCTCGCAAAAAGTTTCCTGTTTGGTTGAAGTTTACGGAATATTCTTTTCTTTGCAGAAATGTTTATTATTTATCTCGTACCTTTACACTTCTTCTCTATTGTCATTTATTCTTTCTGTGAACCAAGTATTCCGGGCGGAACGAGCAGTTCGCCGCTCTTTGGGTCGATAATGCCGTTGGTTTCTTCTTCGATGCTGGTTGCCTGCGTGTAGATGTCGCCGGCAACCGGGCGGCGGCGCATTTCGCGTTTGAAGGCTTTGATGCGGTCGGTGCGTTCGTCCGGCTGTCCTTCGGTCGGTCCGCCGTAGTTGACGAAACCGAATCCGCCCCATTCGCTGATGACGAGCGGCGATTGCCCGTGATAAAAATACGGGTCGCCGACAATCAGCGACTGCGCCGCGACGCCCTGCGTTTCTCCGGCGGTCAGACGGTCTAGAACGGAAGTCCACGCCGCTTCGTCCGGCGTGTAAACGTGGACGGTCAAAAGATGCGAGCAGAGTTTGCCGTGCCGCGAGACGTGATTCCAGCCGTCGTTATCGACGATTAACAGCTGCGGATAGTAAAGCCGCATATAATCGAACGTGTTGGAGATGTAGCGGCGCGTTTCGATGTTCGTCGTGATGTCTTCGGCGCCCCAGTCTTCGTTGTATAAACTCAAAATCACGATTGACGGATGCGACGCGACGAAGACGAGCATTCTTTGCAGTTCCGCCCAGTGATTATCGCGGCTGATTTGCGTCGAGCTGTGCGGCGAAGGAATCTCGACCCACAGCATCAAGCCGATTTCGTCGGCGATGGCGTAGATGCGCGGGTCGATTCCGGCGATGTGAACGCGCGCCAGATTACAGCCGAGTCTTTTAATCGCGTAGAGATGCCGCCGCATTTCTTCAAACGTCGAGACGCCCGGCTGGTAAAGAATGCCGTCCAGATAAATCGGCTCGTTGTTAAGATAAACGTGCCGCCCGCGCGCGCTGATTTTACGCAGACCGAAATGCGTTTCGATGCCGGAGACGCCGCCGTCGGGCGCGATTAGTTCGGCTAGTAAATGATACAGATTCGGCGCGTCCGGCGACCACATTTTCGCGTTGGGAACTTCGACCGGCACGCGCTGCTGTTTTTCGCCGACTTCGAGCGTCAATTCAAATTCGGCTGTTACCTGCCTGTTCGCCGTTTCGTCATTTTTATTCTGCGGCGAAATTGTCAGCCGCAGACGGTAAACGCCCGCTTCGTGAACGCGCGTCGTCAAATCGAATTCGACCAGTTTGTCGCGCAGACTGCTGACGACGCCGAGCCGCGACCGCAGGCGATTGCGCCCGACCTGTTCAATCCAAACGCTGCGAACCGCGCCGGAAACCGTCTGATACCAGATGCCGC
>JALZOE010000524.1 GCA_030857325.1 Acidobacteriota bacterium | reverse complement strand
TTTTAAGGCGCGGCGCGAGCGTCGGTCAGGCAAAAAAAGTTTCGCTTGCCGATGTTTTGAAAAAGCCGGAAAAATTTGCGGGCAAAATTGTCGCGGTTGAAGGCGTCATCGTCCGTTCGTGCAAAAAAGAAGGCTGCTGGATGGAATTAGCGCCGACCGCAGCAGCAAAATCCGTGCGCGTAACATTTAAAGACCACGGCTTTTTCATTCCGCTCGATTCTGCCGGAATGCGGGCGAAAGCCGAAGGTGTTTTCAATATTAAAACCTTGAGCAAAACCGAAGTTGACCATTTAGTCAATGAAGACGGCGCGAAATTCGACCGCATCGACAAGAACGGCACGGTTACGGAAATTTCCTTTGAAGCGATTGGCGTCGAATTGTCGAAACAGACAAAATAATCGAGTGAAACCGTTCAAAATCCGCAACATCGAAATCAATCCGCCTCTTATTCTCTCGCCGTCTTATCGAGCGGCGCGGCGGCGGTTTTCGGTCGAATGATTATGGTATAATCGCAGTATTATGGGACAAATTACGATTGAAATTCCGCAAAAATTAAATCGAACTTACCGTATTGTTTCGGAAAACTCGGCGGAAAGGGTTTTGTCGAATCTCGAACAATTATTGAAAAAGGAAAATTCGATTGAAGACGATGAAATTCTGGGCTTGTGGGCTGACCGCGAAGAATCGACCGAAGAAATAGCCCGAAAACTTCGAAAAGAATGGGACAGAACCGGGAAAAATGGCTGAACATCTGTCCGATACCTGTATTTTTATTGCAATCTTTAAGGGCGACGTGAAACTCAAAGCTCTGGTCGAAAGTTCCGGTTCGGCGATTAACACAATTGTTTATTTGGAATTGATTCAAGGCGCAAAAAACAAAGCGGAAGTCGGCAAAATCGAAAAATATTTGAATCGGTTCGAGTTGATTCACTTCGACAAATCAGTTTCGCAAAAAGCAATCGAACTGGTGCGAACTTTTTCAAAAAGCCACGGTTTAATGCTGCCCGATGCCGTCATCGCCGCGACCTGTTTGGAAAACGATTTGACTTTAATTACTTTTAACACAAAAGATTTTCGTTTTATCGGCAATTTAAAATTTCTAAAACCTTGAAATGAAATCGTTCAAAATCCGCAATATCGAAATCAATCCGCCTCTTATTCTCTCGCCGATGGCTGGTGTTACGGATTACACTTTTCGCCGTCTTATCAAACGGCGCGGCGGCGTCGGTTTGTCGGTTTCCGAGTTTATTTCGGTCGAAGGATTGACGCGCGGCAATCCGAAATCAAGACGACAGATGCGTTTCGCCGATGAAGAACGCCCGTTTGCCGTGCAGATTTTCGGCGGACAACCCGAAAGAATGACAATGGCGGCGGAAATGGCTGAAGAAGTCGGAGCGGATATTTTGGATGTCAACTGCGGCTGTCCCGCGCCGAAAGTCGTCAAAAACGGCGGCGGTTCGGGACTTTTGAAAGATTTGCCGCGTCTGGAAACGATTTTGACGGAAATAAAAAAAGCCATTTCGATTCCGCTGACGTTAAAACTGCGAACGGGCTTTACCGACGCGACAATAAACTGCGTCGAGGTTGCGAAAATGGCGGAACAATGCGGCGTCGAACACATCCAGCTTCACGGACGCACCAAAGAGCAGGGTTATAAAGGTCTGGCGAATTGGGATTGGGTGCGCGAGATAAAACGCGCCGTAAAAATTCCGGTTTCCGGCAACGGCGACGTTACGTCAATCGAAAACGCTTTACGGCGATTTCAAGAAACAGATTGTGACGGAATTTTAATCGGACGCGGCGCGATGCAGAATCCGTGGATTTTCCGCCAGATTCAGGACGTTTTGGAAGGACGCGTGCCTTACATTCCGACTCTGGAAGAAAAACAGACGGTTCTGCTGGAATTTTTCGAGCTTCTGCGCGAAGATATGCCTGAACTTCCCGCGCTCGGCAAGATGAAACAGCTTGCTGGACAGTTCACAAAAGGTTTAATCGGCGGCGCGCAGTTTCGCCAGACGCTTTATCATTCGCATTCGGCTGGAGAAATTCTCGAAAATATCGGAATTTATTTCAACACCTTAACGACCGGCGAAACTTTCGGCAACGGAATAATCGAATCGGAAACAGACGCGGATTTGGAATTTAATTCGTGCGACGCGGCGGAAAATAACGTTTGCGAAACGGCGGTTGCCGCTTAAATTTATGAATTACATCAAGCTGATTTTAATTGCGGCTATTGTTTTGAGCTTTTCCGTCGGTGCGTCCGCTCAAGCCTCAAGCAAAAAAACTCCGACGCAAAATTCTTCCGCAGCTAATCAAGCGGCGAAATCTTCGCCCGCGTATGCCGAAATTCTGCTGCAGAAAACCGAACTCCAATCGCAGCTTGAAGATTTGCTGGTCAGTTATACGGAAGACTTTCCGAAAGTTAAAGAACTGCGTTTTCAGCTTGGTTTGATTCAAAAGCAGGTGGACAGACTTTTAGCCGTCAATTCTGCCGACGCCGGCAGGCTCACTCTTGCATTGGGAAAATTAATCGTGCGGAAAATCGAACTTGAAACCGAGCTTTGGAGGTTAAAAG
>JALZOE010000523.1 GCA_030857325.1 Acidobacteriota bacterium | reverse complement strand
GTGCCAAGCTGAACTTTGCCGCCGTTTTCCGGGTCGATAAAACCAAAATGGTCGAGGCGTCCGGCAAAAACTTCGTCGAGCGGAATTTGTCCCGAAGAAAAGAAATTGTTGCGCCCTGCGTTGAACTTAAAGCCGATTGATTGCGTCTCGTCCAATTTGTAAGTTACGTTTCCCGTGAAATTGTCGCGGCGGTAACGCAGCTTATTGATAAAAGGTCCGTCCGAATAGCTCGGCTCATACGCGAAAAACGCCGCCGTATTTTTCAAATTCGGGCTGTAGGCGAAAAATCCGCGAAAAGTATTAAACGAGCCGCTTTGAACGCGCGCGGTAAACTGCTGCGGCAGCGATTCCTTCAAATTTATCTGGACGACGCCCAGGCCGGAAAAATCACCGTAAGCGGCGGAAAACGGTCCGTTGATGATTGAAACGCCGTCAACCAGTTCGGGCGACAAACTCTTTAAACTTCCCAGATAGCCTTGCCCGTGTCCCTGCGTTCCCTGATTTTGCTGGACGTTATCGACCAGAATTTTCAAGCCGCCGTTTACTCCGCCGTGGTCGAGATTGAAACCGAAACGCCTGATTTCCAAAGATTTGCCGCCGCCTTCGTGCTGTCCGGCGTTAATTCCGGCGTTTAAGGTTTGAATCAACTGGTCGTCGCGTCCGAACAGCGCGTTTTTATAAATCGTATCGTTGCGCCGCTCGACTTCGGGCGAGAGATTTTCGGCTTGGATGACGACCGATTCATTAACCGGCGGCACGATGTAGGAAATTTTAATTTGAAGGTTTTCGATTTTGTCGCCGGGCGCGAAAATCTGTGTCGCGCCGTTGAGATTTTTGC
The DNA here is from genome assembly GCA_030857325.1 of Acidobacteriota bacterium. GTDB lineage: Bacteria > Acidobacteriota > Blastocatellia > Pyrinomonadales > Pyrinomonadaceae. Next base: position 1,743 of record JALZOE010000523.1, on the reverse strand, counting down.
CGAAAAATCTGACTGAAATGGCTTCGTTCGGAACTTTTACGGAAAAGTTTCCTTCCGCGTCGGTCGAGGTTTGCAGTTTGCCGTCGCCTGTTTCGACTTCAATCGAAACGTTCGGCACGAGTTCAAACTGCGGCGTAACGATTGTGCCGGAAAACGTGCGGTCGGCGGTTTGCGCGAAAACGATCGAATTAAATAGAATTCCGATTAAAAAAAGTAATTTAATAAAACTCTTTGAGCTGTTTTTATAACTGCGCGGCGAAATAAAAGAATGAGTTTTCATAGCGTTAAAGTAAACTGACCGAAAATTTTCTCAATCGATTTTGGCGTAAATCAAAAGCAGGAACAATATAACATTTAGTAACACGAAAAGAAAATTAGTAACACCGATTTATAAAACACAATTCGCGCCCAAGATAAATTCGGATTCCGTTTATCAAAAATTATTTTGAATCGGTAATAATCGAAGACGGCAAAGTTAAAAACAATTTTCCGTTTTTGATGCCTTTGAGGCTTAAAAGCCCGTTTGACAGTTTAACGATTTCGGCGGCGATTCCGCGCAGCGCGATAACTTCCATACAATCGTCGTGGCTGACGTGAAGATGCATTACCGAAAGCACGAGCGAGTGAAATCTGTGCTGAATTTCGCCCATTTCCTGCACGAGATTGCTCGCGTGATGGTCATAGACGAGCGTTAAACTTCCCAAAACCCGCGTGTCGGATTCGACATCGATTTTTTGCTGAATCAGCGATTCGCGGATAAGGTCGCGCAGGGCTTCCGAGCGTGTCGCATAACCACGCTCGCCGGTTAAACGGTCGAAATTTTCCAGCAAATCCTGGTCGATGCTGACGCCGAAACGGATAATATCGCTCAAAAGATTCTCCTTTTTAGTAGGTGTTAGGTTTTAGGTGTTAAGTGTTAGCGCAGATTTTAACTAATCCCTAAAACCTAATACCTCGCACCTATTCATACCCGTTCGGGTGTTTTTGATGCCACGTCCACGCCGTTTCGATGATTTTTTCGATTTCGGGAAACTGCGGATTCCAGCCGAGAACTTCACGCGCTTTTTCGGCGTCGGCGACAAGGCGCGACGGGTCGCCCGCTCGACGCGGCGCAATGCGCGCTTCGATATTTTTGCCGGTAACTTTCCGCGCCGCTTCGACGACTTCGCCGACCGAGTAGCCGCCGCCGATGCCTAAATTTACGAATTGCGAATCGCCGCCGTTTCGCAAGTATTCGAGCGCAAGAACGTGCGCCTGACTTAAATCGGAAACGTGTATGTAATCGCGAATCGCCGTGCCGTCGGGCGTCGAGTAATCGTCGCCGAAAATCGATATAAATTCCCGCTTCCCTTGCGCGACTTGCAAAATCAGCGGAATCAAATGCGTTTCCGGTTCGTGATGCTCGCCGTTTTTCTCCGTCGCGCCGCTCGCGTTGAAATAACGCGGCGCGACAAATTTTAGATTGTAAGCCGCGTCGTAATCAATCAGCGCTCGTTCGACCATAAATTTCGACCAGCCGTAAGGACTTGTCGGCGATTGCGGATGCTTTTCGTCAATCGGAACATACTGCGGTTCGCCGTATGTCGCGCAGGTTGACGAGAAAATAATTTTCTTAATGTTGTTTTCAATCAGAGTGTCGAGCAGGCGAAGTGTTTGGACAAAGTTATTTTCATAATAAATCTGCGGCTTTTCGACCGATTCGCCGACATAGGCAAAAGCCGAAAAGTGCATACACGCTTCGAT
>JALZOE010000522.1 GCA_030857325.1 Acidobacteriota bacterium | reverse complement strand
AAAAGGAACTCGCCTTCTTGCGCGACCTTTATATTACGCCGGACTGGACGGCGCGTTTTACAAACGTTTTTGACGAAAACTTTAAGTTCACCGACGAGCGGACGATTCTTTACGTCAATCCGGGAACGGGCGACCACGCCATCGAATTGCGCGGCAAGCTCAAAGGCGACGCGCAGCTAAAAACCTTTAGCGAAAACCCGGAATTAAACCGAATCGCGCAAGCGAAAGCCGATATTGTTCGAGCGAAAATCAATTTCACCGATGATTTTCCGCGCCAGACTTTCGACGCCGTTTTAGCCGACGCCAGCCTGGTCGAGCCGAAAAACCTGTCTGAATTTTTCGAGGACGCGGCGGGCGCGTCCGACAAACAGGTTGCGATTTTTCTGCCGACGGCGGGCAGTTTCGGCGAGATTTTCTCGTTTTTGTGGGAAACTTTTTTCGCGCTCGAAATGCACGACAAAGCGGCGGAAGTCGAGCGTCTGATTGCGGAAATTCCGACCGTTTCAAAAGTCGAGGAAATGGCTGTTGAATTTGATGTAACAAAAATCGAAACGGTTACGAAAACCGAATTTTTCGAGTTTGAAAACGGCGCGAAATTTGTCGAATCTCCGCTCGCCGCCGATTTTTTGTTTCCCGTCTGGCTCGATTTCTTAAATGAAAAAGAAAAGGAGCAGGTCGGCAAAAAACTCGTTCAAATTATCGACGACGGCGACGGCGCATCACCTTTTCGCTTTTCAATCAAAGCGACGCTCGTCAGCGGCGAAAAAAAGTGAATCATAAATCGTAAATAGAGAAAATAATATTTCAACTAATTATAATTTTCAGTAACAAATAACTATTTACGATTCACTTTTCTACTGTTTTGCTTCGGCGCGGCGACGCATTTCGACTAAAAGCTCTTCGTCGCTCATACCAGAAACTTGCGGCGCGGAATGATTAAGCGTCGGGTTAATCTGCTTCTGCTGTAATTCGGCGCGTTCTTCCTCGTCGGCTTCGCGCATTCCTTCCTTAAACGCCTTGCGCGTCTGCCCGAAAGACTTTGCCAACTGCGGCAGGCGACTCGCGCCGAAAAGCAAAAATAAAACCGCGACGATTAACATTATTTCCGTTGATCCAAGTCCTAACATTTAATTGCTCCTAAACTTTTACTAATATATAAACTTCATTAACTAAAAAATTCCCGCGCCGAGACGAATTTCAGATTCGGCATAACTTTCTGGATAATTTGAAAATCGTCCGTGTCGTGCGTTACGACAAACCCGTCGCGCATTGTGGCTGGGCTAGCAATCAGCGCGTCGCTTCGATGAGTTCCTTCGGGTCTTTCGTCAGACACTTCGGGAGCTTAAAATCTTTAGCGCGCGGCAAATCGGAACCATTAGAATTTTTTTCCGCTTTTTTCATAACTCTTTTGACGCAAAATTTAATCGAATAGTTTTACTTCAATCAAAACTATTCGGATTTTATAATACAGATATTTGCACCAAATTTCATTCTAGGTCGTAAAAATATCGAAACTTTTCACTTTTCATTACGGTTTTTCATTGTTTTGAATTTGTCCGTCGCCTCAATCAGCGCGGCGGTAATTCCCGGCTCGGAAATCGAATGTCCGGCGTCCGCGATAATCTGCAAATCGGCTTCGGGAAACGCTTTGTGCAAATCCCACGCGCTCGTCGCCGGGCAAACGACATCGTATCTTCCCTGCACGATAACGGTCGGAATATGGCGGATTTTATCGACGTTTTCAATTAAATAATTTTCCGTCGGGAAAAATGAATTGTTCATAAAATAATGACATTCGATGCGCGCCAGAGACAACGCTTCCTGCTCGCCTTCCCAGTGATTCATCAAATCCGCGCTCGGAAAAAGTTTCGATGTCGAACCTTCCCAGACGCTCCATGCGCGCGCCGCCGACAAACGGATTTGCTCGTCGTCGCTCGTCAAACGCTTGTAATACGCCGTCATAAAATCGCCGCGTTCTTCTTCTGGAATCTCGTCGCGGTAGCGTTCCCAGAAATCGGGAAAAATCTCCGACGCGCCGTATTGGTAAAACCATCGAAGTTCCTTGCGGCGCGTCAGAAAAATTCCGCGCAAAATTAAACCTAAACAGCGGTCGGGATGCGTTTCGGCATACGCCAAACTCAAAGTGCTGCCCCACGAGCCGCCGAAGACGAACCATTTTTCGATGCCGAATTTTTCGCGCAAGCGTTCGATGTCGTTTATCAAATCCCACGTCGTATTCTCGCGCAGCTCGGCGTGCGGCGTCGAATTTCCCGAACCGCGCTGGTCAAATAAAACGACGTTATACGCCGCCGGGTCGAAAAACTGCCGGTACATCGGAATCAAACCGCCGCCCGGACCGCCGTGCAGAAACACGACCGGAATACCTTCCGCGTTGCCGACGCGCTCGAAATAAATGTCGTGAATGTCGGAAACCTTTAGCATTCCCGCGTCAAACGGTTCGATTTCCGGGTAAAGAGTTTTCATATCTGAATCATACTAATCACACAAATTTTGTTCAAACCAATCACGACTTTTTATATTTGGACTTTCTTAACCGGGAGCGCGGGCATCTTGCCCGCAAAG
>JALZOE010000521.1 GCA_030857325.1 Acidobacteriota bacterium | reverse complement strand
TAAGATTTGGCTAAAATTATTCCGCCGCTGTGTTTTTTCCAGCCGAGAAAAAGTCCCGATAAAGCGATGATAAAGAAAAATATAAAAAGCAGCGCGCCGGTCATCCGGTGAATCTTTCTAAACAGTTTAAGCACGTCAGCCTGTCTTTTGCGGCGCGCTTTATAAACTTTTTCATCCATCTTAAATTTTGCTTGCGTCCTTGAACAAATAAAAAAGGCGAAAAGAAAACGTCTCCCTTCCGCCTTTTTTATTTAAATATTACTTAACCGCCGCCGTCGAATTTTGCTTTTCCTTCGGGTCATACGGCGTCGCCTGATAGCGTTTTATCGCCGCCTGCGCGTTGTCGTAATTGTCGCCGGTCGCTTCGGCGCGTTTGTAAGCGGAAGTGGCGCGAGCGCGGTCGCCTTTGGCGTCGTAGGCGTTGCCCATTTTGATATTCGCCCAGACCGAAAGCCAGTCGGGGCGCACATCGCCGCCCAAAACGGCTTTGAAATTATCGACCGCCAAATCGTAATTTCGTTGTTCAAGAAAGAGCAGACCGAGATTGTAATAAATCCACGAATTCGAGCGGTCGAGTTTCAGAGCGGCTTCAAACTGCTGCTGTGCTTCGACGTAATTTCCTTCTTTGAACTGCTCGATGCCGCGTCTGGCAATCGAAGAAACACGCAAATCGTCGGATATTCGCAGGATTTTATAATTCGGGTCGATGATTACCGAGAGCGGTTTGCCGTTCGATTCGATATTAAAATCGGCGCTCGCGTCTTCAATATCGACTTTGACAATTTTGTTTCCGCCTTCGCCTTCGGAACGAAGCTGAACTTCGACGGGAAGACGCAGATTGTCGTAATTTTGTTTAATCGTGCCGCGGGCGATAAATTTTCCGGCGCGCGTGCGGATAATTTGATAATCGGTCTGAAATTCGGGAACGCCCGTGCCTTCGACCCAGCGCGCGAAAAAGTAGCGCATCGGCTGTCCGGCAATCTGCGTCGCCAGCTTCTCGAAATCGTCAATCGAAGCGTTTTTTCCGCGATACTGTTCTAAAAATTTGCGTAAAAGCTGGTTGAATTTCTGGTCGCCCAAAGTGTCGCGCAGAAGTTTGAAAACAAATGCGCCTTTGCCGAACATTATATATTGATACGCAATCGACTGGTCGTCCAAAGCGGCGGGAACACGCGACAGCGAAGCCGTCTGCTCGAAAGTCAGAGATTTTTCCAGCAGTTCGCGGCGCATATTGTCGAGCTGCGCGCCCGACAGCAGACTTTCGCGCAACGAATACGCGCTGAATTCGGCTAATCCCTGCGAGAGCCACGCGTCGTCAAAAGATTTTAACCCGACCGTTAAACCCCACCACTGCAAAGCGGCTTCGCGCTGAAGACGCGCCTGCGTTATGTCGCGAGATTGATTAAACAGGCGGTCAGCCATAAAAATCATTCCCTGCGTCGAGTAAAAATCGAGGCTTTCGTCGTCAATCTGCGCGACGATAAGACGCTTTCCGCCCTGCGGCGCGCCGTATTGTTTGGTGTAAAATTCAAGCGCCCGACCGAGAGTTTCGCCGTATGAAGCAACCAGCGCGTCGTCGCCGACTTTTGTATAAAACTGTAATTCATATTCGCCGAAGCGCAAATTTTTATTCGTGTATCTGCCGTAGGCGATGTTTCCGACGAGCGCGGGTTTCGATTGGACGAAATGATAACGTCCGGCAGTTTGCGCGGCGGGCGCGTCGCTGAAACCGACGACCTGAAAACCGGCGGGAAGCGAAATCGTAATATCGGAAGTCGCCTGGTCAGCCGCGTAATCGTGAAACGGAAACCAGCGTCCCGCATACATTAAATATCCGTCTTTGTCGCCGACATAAGCCAGTTTTTTGGTCAGAAGCGGACCGCCCGAAGGAGTTGCCAAAACGCCGCCGTATTTAAATCGCAGAGTAACGGGCGTTCCTTTTGTAACCGTTTCGCCCAAATCGACTTTCACGCTCGGACCTAAATCGGACACGCCAACCTGGTCTTGAACGAATGTAACCTGATTTTGCGCGGCGGAAACGGTTCGCGGATTTCTGGCGGTGGAAACCGGAGCGCTCTGATTCTGGCGCGTGATACTGTCGATTTTGAGCGAGCCGTTAAGCTCAAAAGATACGGTTCGCGTATCTTCGAGCGGAACGAAATTAACGTCAACCGTCGCGTTTAATTTGTTTTCGCCCGGCGCGAGCGACACGTCCATTTTATAATTGGTTACGTCAAAGGCGGCACGCTGAATCTGCGGCGACTGCGCGGTCGAAGCAAAGGAAAACGCGAAAACGGCAATCGACAATCCCAATATTTGAAAAACAATTTCTCTAAAATTTTTCATCTTCTTTCGGAAACCCTGAATATAATTTTCTCTAACGATTTTGCCTGTTTATGATGTTTTATAATTTCGTTTCGTTGGCTTGCGAATGAGTTTCTGGTTTCCGGTTTTTGGTTTCCGGTTAAAATACCAGACTTGAAACTTGAAACCTGAAACTTGAAACCTGAAACTACCTGACGTAAATCGGATTCGAGATTATCCACGGCATTCGGTCGAAAGGCGCGTCGAGCGCGTCGAGATAAAC
>JALZOE010000520.1 GCA_030857325.1 Acidobacteriota bacterium | reverse complement strand
TTTTGACGATTTTACTTCGCCGAATTTACGATTCGGATGGCAATGGCTGCAAAACAGCATTCCGACTTATCGTATCAATGGCGGATTTTTGCAATTATCGCCGAACACCGCGCAGATGACGAATCCGATTGGCGGCGTGATGGCTTATTACACGACGAACGGAAGCTACACGGCGACGACCCAGATTGACCGGAAAAGTTTGACGAGCGGTGCGATTGCCGGACTTTCGGCTTTCGGCGATGGCGAAAACGCCCTCGGTTTCGGATTAAAAGGCGACAAAATCGTCGTCTGGCGGCGCGAACGCAATAATCATCGCACGCTCTCGACGCACGACGCGCCGCCGGGCGATAACATCTATTTGCGAATGACGGCGCGGGACGGAGCTTTTTACAGCTTTGCCGTCAGCCGGGACGGGAAAACTTTTATTCCTGTTGGCAACGAACAGAACGGCGATTATCTGCCGCCGTGGGACAGAGGCGTGAGAGTCGCTTTGACGGTCGGCGGAGCGGAAAACGCTGCGGCGCGTTTCGGTTTTTTGCGAATCGAACCGACAAAATAAACAATTTCAAACAGGCACTTTTGGAGTGATAAAAATTATGAACTTTTTATTGAAGAATCGAAGCGTTTTAGTTTTAATAATGCTTTTTGCGGTTATTTTCGCCGGATGCGAGCGCAAACCGGCGGGCGGCGTCGGCGGAAACGGTGCAAGCGGCGACGGCGGCAAAAAGACGGTCGCGTTTTCGCAGATGGAAAACAACGGACCGTGGCGGATTGCGGAAACCAAGTCAATGAACGACGAAGCGGCAAAACGCAGTGATAAATATCAACTCGTTGTTTCGGATGCACAGCAGCAAACTGCCAAACAGGTATCGGATGTAGAAGATTTAGTAGCGCGCGGCGTTGATGCGATTTTCCTTGCGCCGCGTGAATTTGAAGGTCTCGCACCCGCATTGCAAGCCGCTAAACAGGCAAAAATTCCGGTGTTTTTGATTGACCGCGAAGCGGCTGGGAAAGTCGGCGAAGATTACGTTACGTTTATCGGGTCAAACTTTGTCCAGCAAGGCGAGCGCGTCGGTGAATGGCTAGCCGAAAATACGAACGGCAAAGCCGGAATCGTCGAACTTCAGGGAACAGCCGGCTCAAGCGTCGCCAACGACCGCGCCAAAGGCTTCAAAAACGTGATTGAAAAATATCCCGATATGAAAATTCTCGCTTCGCAGCCCGCCGATTTTACCCGCGCCAACGGGCAAAAGGTAATGGAAAACCTGATTCAGGCGCACGGCAAAAACATCACCGCCGTTTACGCGCACAACGACGAAATGGCGCTCGGCGCGATTCAAGCGTTAAAAGCCGCCAATATGAATCCGGGCAAGGACGTTAAAGTCGTTTCGATTGACGGTCAGAAATCGGCTCTCGAAGCAATTATCGCGGGCGATATGAACATCACGGTCGAAAGCAATCCGCGTTTCGGTCCGGTTGCCTTCGACACGTACGAAAAATATCTGCGCGGCGAACAGCTTCCGCCGAAAATCGTTCTGGAAGACAAATTTTACGATTCGAGCAATGCGGCGCAATTTGTGAATGAAGCATACTAAATTAGTGGTGAACGATAAACGGTGAGTGGTTAGTTTTTCCACCACTCACCACTCACCACTCACTACTACTATGAACGAACCGCTTTTGCGGATGCAGAACATCAGAAAAGTTTTCTCCGGCATAGTTGCGCTCGACGACGTAGATTTTACGCTCGAACGCGGCGAAGTTCACTCGCTCGTCGGTGAAAACGGCGCGGGTAAATCGACGCTTATCAAAGTGATGACCGGCGCGTATAACCGCGACGGCGGCGAGATGTTTTTTGAAGGCAAGCCGGTTAATTTCCGCACGCCGGAAGAAGCGCAGAACGCCGGTGTCGTCGCCGTCTATCAGGAAGTCAATCTTTTGATGTATCGCTCGGTCGCCGAAAATATGTTTTTGGGACGCGAGCCGCGCCGTTTCGGTTTGATTGACTGGAAAAAAATGTATCGGGAAGCGGGCGAAACTTTACAGAATTTAGGCTTGAAGATTGACCCGAAAGCTGTTTTGGGAAGTTTGAATATCGCGTCCAGACAAATGATTGCGATTGCTCGCGGTGTGTCTCTGGGTGCAAAGATTTTAGTTTTAGACGAACCGACGAGCAGTTTAACCGAGCGCGAAGTCACGCTTTTGTACGATGTGATTCGTCGTTTGAAAGAACAGGGAACCGGGATTGTTTACATTTCGCACCGCCTTGACGAGCTTTACGCCGTTTGCGATAAAGTGACAATTCTACGCGACGGAAAATTTATCGCCACGCGCCCGCTCGCCGGTTTAGAGCGCATTGATTTGGTTTGTTTAATGCTCGGCAAACAGCGCGAAGAATTGGAGAAAAAAGGCGCGACGGCGTTCGGCGAACACCACGAAGCGCGAATTGCAGAAACGCTTTTGGAGACGGAAAATCTGACGCGCGGCAGACGACTTAGAAATGTTTCCCTCCGCGCCGGACGCGGTGAAATTTTAGGAATGGTGGGACTTTTGGGCAGCGGCAGAACCGAAGTGGCGCGAGCGGTTTTCGG
>JALZOE010000101.1 GCA_030857325.1 Acidobacteriota bacterium | reverse complement strand
ACTTGGCGTAATGGACTCACGCGACGCCGTTCAACGCGCCAGAGAAGAAGGCAAGGATTTGGTGGAAATCGCGCCGAACGCGAAACCGCCGGTTTGCCGGATTATCGATTACGGAAAATTTCTTTACGAAGAAAAGAAAAAAGCCGCGGAAACCAAGAAAAAACAGGTTACGGTACAGGTCAAGGAAATTAAATTTCGTCCGGGAACCGACGACCACGATTACAATTACCGCAAGGAACGCGCCCGCGAATGGATTGCCGACGGCGACAAAGTTCGCGCCACAATCGCTTTTCGCGGACGAGAGATGACGCACCGCGAACTCGGCGCGAATCTGCTTGCCAAACTGCGCGACGATTTGGCTGATATTGCCGACGTGGAAGTTACGCCGAAAATGGAAGGCTATCAAATGTTCGTCATCTTCGTGCCGAAAAAAGTCCAGGTGCAGGGCAAACCAGTTGCAGCCGCTAAAAAAGAATAAGTTTTAGATAAGAAAAATTAACCGCAGATAAACACAGATACACGCAGATAAATTTAGATTTTCATTCGTGTTATTCGTGTAATTCGCGGCAAAAAGGGAGTAATCAAAAAATGCCGAAATTAAAAACCCATAAAGGCGCGGCAAAGCGTTTTCGCTCAACCGCAACGGGCAAGTTCAAACGCGGACATTCGCACGCGCGCCATATTTTAACCAGCAAAACATCGAAGCGAAAACGCAATCTCGACATCGACACGCTCGTCTCCGAAGGCGACCAGAAGCGCGTCGAAGCAATGCTGCCGTACGGAAGAAATTAGGAACTATGAATGCTGAACGCTGAATTAAAAATCGTTCATCATTCAGCGTTCCGCATTCATCATTAGGAGAATATTATGCCCAGAGCAAAACGTGGAAACAAGCGCACAAATAAGCGCAAAAAAATATTAAAACTAGCCAAAGGTTATTATTTAACCAAATCGAAACTTTACCGACAGGCGAAAGAATCGGTTGAGCGCGCCTTAAATTTCGCCTACACGGGACGCAAATTAAAGAAACGCGATTTTCGCAAACTGTGGATTGTCCGCATCAACGCAGCTTGCCGTTTGAACGGAATGAAATATTCCCAATTTATGCACGGCTTAAAAGTCGCCGAAATCCAGCTCGACCGAAAAGTTCTCGCCGATTTAGCCGTCAAACAGCCCGAAGCGTTTGCGAGTTTAGCCGGACAAGTTAAAAACGCGATGAGCGACAACCAGGCGTCAGCTTAGATTATCTTCCAAAGAAGATTAAAAAATCCGCGAAGCGTTCGAGTTATAATTCGGACGCTTTATTTTTATCTGATTTGCGCTTTTATTTTTCTGCTTTACAATTGTTTCTCGATTTAATGAACAGAAAATCGGCTAAAATATTGACTGTAACCGGCGGATTTTGTTGTTTTCTCTCGGTAATTTTATTTATCCCCGATTTTTATAAAGAAACAATTTTTCCGCAAAGCGTTTCGTTTTTTCTGCTTGTCGCGGGAATAATTTTAATCGCCTGCTCGCTGGCGTATTACACGGAGAAATAAATTTAGTTTTTTAGAATTATGTCTGAAGAAACAACACAAGTCGAACAAATCCGGCAAATTTTTGAAACTGATTTTACGCGTTTCACACATTTACAGCGCGGTGAAATAAAAGATTTGAGTTTGGACGAAGCCGAAAATCTGCTCAAAGAACTCGGCGAATTTAAAATCAAACACACCGGCAAAAAATCTGAACTCGCCGGTTCGAGAAAGTTAGTCGGACTGGTTGCGCCCGAAGAGCGCGGCGCGTTCGGACAGTTTGTGCAGTCGGTTGAAAAAGAAATCTCCAACTCGATTGAAACGACGGAAAATAAATTAAAAGAATTTATCGCCGAGGCGAAAATCGAACGCGAGCGCATCGACGTAACTTTGCCCGGAACGCGCGTAAGACAAGGACATCTGCATCTTTTAACGATTCTGCGCCAGCGCATCGAAGAAATTTTCGTTTCTTTGGGTTATTCGATTGAAAACGACCGCGAGATTGAAACCGATTATTACAATTTTGACGCTCTCAACATTCCCGAAGGTCATCCGGCGCGAGAATCGCAGGACACTTTTTACACGACCGATGGTTTCGCGCTGCGCTCGCAGACTTCGACCGTGCAAATCAGAGCGATGGAACGGCGCGGCGTGCCGATTCGCATTATCGCGCCCGGCAGGGTTTTCCGCCGCGACACGCCGGATTTGACGCACACGCCGATGTTTCATCAAATCGAAGGCTTGTGCGTTGACAAAAACATCACGATGGCGCATTTGAAAGGCACGGTCGGCGAGTGGCTGAAAAGATTATTCGGCAAAGAAACGCGCATTCGCCTGCGCCCGTCTTATTTCCCTTTCACCGAACCGAGCGCGGAATTCGATTTTTCCTGTTTCAAATGCGGCGGCACGGGAGTTTTTGAAACGGAACGCTGTCGCCCGTGCAAAGGTTCAGGCTGGATTGAACTCGGCGGTTCGGGAATGGTCCACCCGAATGTTTTGCGCGCCTGCAATGTTGACCCAAACATTTATTCGGGCTTTGCCTTCGGCTTCGGCTTGGAGCGAATGTGTTCACTGATGTATTCGCTCGACGATATTCGTCTGATGTTCGAGAATGATGTGAGATTTTTGGAGCAGTTTAAATAATTAGTTTATGAACTTCACAGAAACTATTTCAACAATTGCTATTACAATATCTTTGCTCAGTTTGTTTGTTAGTTTTCTCAATTTTCGACGAGATAGATATAAAGTAGTTGTTGATTTGGATTGGGATAGTGGAACACATCATATTGGAATGCGCTCAAATGTAGTAGAAACTTGGGGTAAAGTTACGGTTAGAAATGAAGGTCGCCGCCCTGTTAGCATAAGAATTATTGGCATCAAATATCCAGATAGTGAAAGAGTTTATAGTTTGTTGAAAGATGAAAATGCAGAAGGTATTAAGCTAGATGAACACGACTGGATAGAAATTAAAGCTCCTCAAGATAATCTCCTAAAAAAATATTCTAAAGATTGGGAAAAATTGTATGCGGTTGCCAATGATATTTCAGGCAAAGAATACAAATCAGGTAAGCCTTGGAACAAACCTTCTTGGGCTGAATAAATAGAAACGATTTATGAACATCAGTTACAACTGGCTTAAGGAATTAGTTGAAATAGACATATATCCTATGGTGTTAATGCCAACATTAACAAAAATAGGTTTAACAGTTGAGGGTATTCATTCACATGGCGATGATTTTGTTTTTGATATTGATTTAACATCAAATCGTCCAGACTGTCTTTCACATTTTGGAGTCGCGCGTGAAATTAGTGCATACAGTAAAGGTGAGTTATTAGTTACGAGTTACGAATCCAAAAGACCGAAGACCGAAGACCAAAATTTAGTTTCGATTCAAGACACTGATTTGTGCAATCGTTTTACGGCGCGTATTATTCGCAATATAAAAATCACCCACTCACCCGAATGGTTGGTGAAACGACTTGAAGCCGTCGGCGAACGTTCGATAAACAATGTCGCGGACATTACGAATTTTGTTATGCACGAACTCGGTCAGCCGATGCACTCGTTTGATTTGAATAAACTCGCGGGAAATCGAATCGTCGTTCGCCGCGTCCGAAGCGGCGAAACGATTAAAACTTTGGACGAAGCCGAGCGCAAATTGGATGATTCGATGCTGGCGATTTGCGATGCGGAAAAGCCGGTCGCGGTCGCGGGAATTATGGGTGGCTTGGATTCGTCAATTACGGAGGACACGACCGACGTTCTTCTTGAAGTCGCTTATTTCGAGCGCGAAAATATTCGGCAAACTTCGCGCAAACTGAAACTTTCGACCGAAGCGAGCTACCGTTTCGAGCGCGGCGTTGATATTGAAAATCTCGTTCGCGCATCGAACCGCGCAGCCGAATTAATCTGCGAAATTGCAGGCGGAATCGCCGGAGATTTTGTTGACGTTTATCCAGTGAAATTTACGCCGAACGAAATCGAATCGAAAGATATTCAATTTGCGGTCAAAAGATTGACCGGATTGAATGTCGAAAAAGAAGAAATCGCGCGGATTTTGCGGGCTTTAGGAATCGAGCAAAAAAGTGAAAATGTTTTTGCCGTTCCGAGCTGGCGGCACGATTTGGCGATTGAAGAAGATTTGGTTGAAGAGGTCGCGCGCATTGTCGGCTACGAAAATATCGCTGAAGAATTGCCGCCTTCACGAAACGCGGGCGAGTTTCAGCCGACCGAAGCGCGCAAGCGCGAGTTGAGAAAAACGCTGGCGAATCTCGGTTTTGACGAGGCGATTTCCTACAGTTTTATCGACGCGCGCAATGACGAAAAATTTGAATTGATTCCCGATTTTGTCCGCGAGAATCTGGAGGAAAAACTTATTTCCCTGAAAGATTCGATTATCGAAGGCGCGGTTCGGATGCGTCCGAGCCTGCTTTCGGGACTTCTCGACGCGGTGCGGACAAATTTTAATCACCAGCGCAAAGACGTAAAACTTTTTGAAATCGGCACGGTTTTTTCCGCTTCATCGAAGGAAAACGATTTGCCAAATGAACGCGAGCTTTTCGCGCTGGTTGTAACCGGCGGCGAAACTTTGGAAAATAAAGCGATGACGGCGCGCGAGCTTGATTTTTTCGACGCTAAGGGAGCGCTCGAAGCAGCTGTAAATTCTATGAATTTGCCGAAGTTGGAGTTTGCCGCAAAAGATGCGAAACATCTGCGAAAAGGACAATCGGCGGAAGTTGTATTTAACAGCGCGACGATTGGAACAATCGGTCAGATTAACGACGAAATCGCGGCGGCTTATAAATTCAAACAGCCTGTTTTTGTCGCGGAAATTGATTTGCAAACGCTTCTTGAAGCAAAAGAGCAAAATGTTTTATATAAACCGCTGCCGGTTTATCCGTCAATCGTTCGCGACATTTCCCTACTTGCAAAACGAAGCGTCAGTTTTGCGGAAATTGATAAAGCTATCGAAAAGAAAAGTTTTGAACTGCTGAAAAAAGTTGAATTTGTCGATGTTTATGAAGGCAAAGGCGTCGCCGACGACGAGCGCTCGATTACGATTCGACTTCAGTATCAATCGGACGAACGAACTTTGCTCGAAGAAGAAGCCGCAACTATTCACGCGCAAATTCTGCAAAACATCGAATCAAAACTCGGCGCAAAACAAAGATTTTAACGACATTTTTAGAAATTACTTGAAGTTTTCGGTAAAAATAAACATAATCAATCCGAAGTTATAAACTACCGGCGACGGAGAAGAACACAAATGGCGGGACTATCTGGAATGGAAAAATTTTCGCATCTCGAAGACAAGATTTATTTAACAATCGAATTCGCCAAAAAAATGCGCGAAGAAAAAGAGCGAATCGAGCGCGAGATGTCTTCGCTTCGTCACGAAGTCAGCAGTCTTCTAACCGAAAAAACACGGCTTGAAGAAAAAGTCGAAGATTTATTGAGCGAGCGCGACGTTATTCAGTTAAAAGTCGAAGCGATGCTCGACGCGATGACCATTATCGAACCGGAAATAGCCGAAGTCGTGCGGAGGTAAAATATGTTTGGGAGCAAGGGAAAATCAGAAGGCGCGGCGCAGTCAATCAGAGTGGAAATCTACAATCAAACTTACAATATCCGCTCGGATGGCGATAATGAATACATTATGCGTCTGGCGGAATACGTTGACGGCAAAATGCGCGGAATTTCGAGCGGCACATTAACGGTCGATTCGCTGAAAGTCGCTATTCTCGCCGCGCTTCACATTGCCGACGAATTTCACCAATTAAAAAATCTACAGGAACAAACCGACGCGCAGCTTGCCTCACGCAGCGCCGAATGCGCCGAGATGCTCGACCGCGTTTTGAAACACAAAGAATCCGCGCCGCAGGAAGTCGAAAGAGAACAATAAAAGTTATAAGTGATAAGTTTTGGAATTATTCATTTTCTAAATATTGTTCCTAAACTTTTTACTTTTAGTTTTTCACTTTTTACTATTTTGTTTTCTCCTATTTTGTTATAATTGTTTCCAGACGAAAGTTCTTTCTGCGATGTTCGTTACCGAACACACTAATAATTGAGCCAACACTTGAATTATCGGGAGGCTAATGCCGGTTTTCGGTGCAGTCCTTCAAAGTAAAGGATTTGCCATAGAATCCGGCTTCGATGTTTTCTTCTCGGGAAAACAGAAAGCCACCCACCTATTGAGAAAATAGGTTCAATTCAACTGTTCGCAACGGCAGAGCGGTTATCTTTCGTCATTCTTATCAAATCGTAAATGATAAATCGTTAATAGTTTTTCTTTTCTATACGCGATTTACCATTTACGATTTTCTTTTTTGCATATGAATGTTTTAATTATTGCCGATGTCGTCGCGCGTCCCGGCAGACTTGCCGTCTTAAATAAAATTCAAGAATTGCGCGAGCAGTATAAAATCGACATTGCAACAATAAATGCCGAAAACGTCGCGGGCGGTTTTTCGATTACTCCGGCGATTGCCGACGAATTTTTTGCAAACGGAATCGATTTAATGACTTCCGGCAATCATATTTTTTCAAAACAGGAAATAATTCCGTATATCGAAAAAAATCCGCGCTTGGTTCGTCCGGCAAATTATCCGCCGGGAACGCCGGGAAACGGGCTTTTCGTCGGTGAAATCGGCGGCTGCAAAATCGCGGTTCTGAATCTTCTCGGCAGAGTTTTTATGCCGCCGATTGACGACCCGTTTCGTGTCGCGGATGAAGCCGTAAAATCGATTCCAGACGACGTAAAAATTCGCATTGTCGATATGCACGCGGAAGCGACTTCGGAAAAATACGCGATGGGCTGGTTTCTGGCGGGCAGAGTTTCCGCCGTCGTCGGCTCGCACACGCACGTTCAAACGGCGGACGAGCGAATTTTGGAAGGCGGAACGGCTTATATTACCGATGTCGGAATGACGGGTAGTTACGCGGGCGTTATCGGTATGGACAAAGACCAGATTTTACAACGCTTTACCACATTTCCCGCCCGCCGTGCCGAACACGCTAAAGGCGACGTATGGATTTGCGCCGTCGTTATCGAAATTGACGAAAAAACCGGGAAGGCGGAAAAAATCACAAGACTTCGGCTGGAACAGAAATAATGGAAAATGAAAAATGAAAAATGAAAAATAAGTTTTGTCTTTCGGGTTCATTTTCCAAAACTAAAAGAATTTAGTTTTTCACTGTTCACTCATAATTATTTTTCACTTTTCATTCTCCAACTCTTTCTCCAATTCTCTTCTGATTTCCTGTTCCATTTTTGCCGATTCGAGCGCGAGCGGCAGTTCGGAAGTTCGGGCGGCGAGTTTTTTCAAAGTCAGTTCCGAATCGGCTAAATTCGCTCCGCGCCGGTGAGCGGCGTCAATCATTTGCAGGCGCGTTTCGGCTTCGACGCGCATTTCTTCGGCTTCGCGTTTTATTTTCTCCAGATTTGCCGCGTCTTTCTTTAAATCATTTTGTAAATTCGTCGAATTTTCCGACTTTAGATATTTGAGCTTGTTTTGCCGTCGGCTGACTAAAAGCAATTCCTGTTTAGTGGATTTCAGAATGCGCGCCGCCGTCAGACGAACCGCCAGAGTATCGCGAAAGGCATCTGCCAGGAGCGGATTTTTTGTCTCGATTTCCTTTAAAGAGATTTTTTCGTTCGCGGTTAATTCGTTTTTGAACCAATCGACTTCGTGCGCCTTTACGCCATCGACGGCAATGCGCTCTCTGATTTCGGCAAGCC
>JALZOE010000519.1 GCA_030857325.1 Acidobacteriota bacterium | reverse complement strand
TCCAATCTACTTTTGATATAATAGTAACTAGACCATATTGGAAAGACTAGACTTAACTGTCTTTGCGTAATATCAGTTATCTCTTATCACTTATCACCTATCACTTATCACGTTTGAGCTTGACTTCGATTCTTCCGAGGTCGGTGTTAATCTGCGCGCGGACGGGCAGGCGGCGGGCGTCGTCGGTTATCCAGATAATCATCGTGCCGTCTTTTTCAATCAAACGATTTTTCCCGAAAACTTCTGGCTCGACGCGGAAACACCAGGTTTTTCCCGAAACGCTTTTTTGCAGCTCGCGTTTTGTTACGTGAACGGGAATCGTATAGATTAACCCCGAATCGCTGATTTTCAGCTCGAAACTTTTCCCGACGGCGAGCGGCAGACGGCGAAGCGCGTAAATCGAGCTAACTAAATCCTGCGTGCCGTTTTCAATTGCGGAGGCGACGAGGAGCGGCGGACGAGCCGCTTCGTCCGGGTCGGTTTCCGTGTAAATAACTCGTTTCGTTTTGTAATGGAAAACCGCTTCGCTCTGACGCACGCGGTCGCCCTGCCGGTCGAGCTTGACGGTTTTCAGAATCGAAAAATTTTCGCCGTCAACCGTCGATTCGTAATTTTGCAGAAAATCTCTGAGGACGATTCCGCTTAACGTGCCTTTTGATTTAGCTTCGGATTTGACGAGAAAATTTCGACTGCCCGGAGACTTTTCGACAGTGAAATTGACGACGGCGACTTCGATGCCGCGAAGCAGCGCTTTGCTGAATTTGGCTTCATAGACGAGACTTTCGCCCGCTTTGTAGGCTTCGATTTTCGCGGGGACTTGAGCCGCCGCCGAAAAGCAGAAAAAACTGCAAAGCAATAAAACCGAGCTAAAGAAAGTTTTCGTCCTCATACTTTTATATTTTGAAAAACGCTTTGAGCGCCAGAATCGAGAGCGCGAAAACCAAACCGAGCGCGGCGCGATATTCGCGGTAACGCATATATAAATCCACGTCGAATTTGGCGTCCGCCGACGCTTTATAGCCGGTCAGCCGCGGAAAAAACAGCGGGACGCGGCGCGCGTATTCCTTGTAATCCTCGCCGAAAATGTCAATCAAATCTCTCGCTTCGACGCGCATCACCGGCAAATAGATGCCGAGAAACAAAGCGATAAAAACGACGCCGAGCCACCAGACACCCGAAGCAATCGTAAAACCGACGCCTAAGATAAAGCTGCCCAGATAAAGCGGATTGCGCGTGTAAGCGTAGGGACCGGAAACCGCCAGATTCTGATTTTTGCGAATGTGTCCCGAAGCCCACGCCCTGATTAAAATACCGACGACGCCGATTGCGCCGCCGACAATTAAAGTTACGGGTTCGGGACTGGCGAAAATCAAAAACACGATGCCGAATAAAAATCCGAGCGGCACGCGCATTCGCTGTAAAAATCTTTTATTTTTCAAACTCATCGGACAAAATTCTACACCAAACTTGAAACAAACCACAGGCGAATAATTTTCAAATCGTTCTTCCGAGACGTTTTTGCACGGCGCGGAAAACCGTCTCGACTTCGATGTCCATACAAATCCAATTGTTGCAGGCGCGGCGATGACAATCGGCGCGGCAGCCGATGTCGAATCGCTCGACGCAGATGTCGTCCGGGTTCGGACTTCCGTTGCGCCACCATTCGGTCGCGCCGAAAATACCGACGACCGGCGCTTTTGCGGCAACCGCCAGATGTGTCGGCGCGGTGTCGCCGCCGACGTAGATTTTTGCGCGTTTTGCCAGTTCATAAAAACCTTTTAAGCTCGGCTGCGCGAGCAGAACGCGGTTCGATTTCGAGTTTTGCAGAACCTTTTGCGCCAGCTTCGTTTCATTCGGCGCGGTCGTAACGACGGAAATCAAATTATTTTCCTCCCACAGACGGTCAGCCAGCGCTCCGAATTTTTCCGTGTGCCAGAGCTTTGTCGCCCAGCCGCCCGCCGGATTCAAAACCGCGAAACTTTCGCCCGTCTGTCCGATGATTTTTTCGGCTTCGAGTTTATGCTCCGCGCCGGTAAAAATCGGAAATTCAAAATTATCGCGTGATACGGCGATGCCGAGAGCTTTTTCGGCGAGCGTCAGATTTTTGTCGATAATATGAATCCGCTCGTCGGCGGCAAACGAATCGGAAAGGAGAAAACGGCTTGCCGGTTCGCGCAGATTTTGTTTGGAAAAACCGTAAAGCAGTTCGGCGCGGGCGAGTTTGGCAATCGACGCCGATTTGAGAAGTCCCTGAAAATCGAGCGCGACATCGAAAACCGAAGAACGAAGCTCGCGCAACTGAAGCCGCGCTCCCGAAAGCATTTCGCCAATCGGATTTTTACGGCGCAGCCCCTTCGTATCGATTTCGATAAGCCGGCGAAGAAATTCATTGTTCCGCAGAATTTCCGCCGCGCCGCGCTCGACCGCCCAGGAAATTTCCGCTTCCGGCAGAGCGCGTCTGATTGCCGCCAGCGCAGGCAGCGTGTGGACGACATCGCCGATACTGCTGAGTTTTACAATGAGAATTTTCATCCGCTTTGATAAATATAATTTGTCGGGCGAGAGAAAGCGAAACGCTTTCAGCCCGAATCGTAAAAC
>JALZOE010000518.1 GCA_030857325.1 Acidobacteriota bacterium | reverse complement strand
AACGCGCTTCGATTCTGCCCTGCCGGATTGTCAGACGAACGCCCGCGACGCTGACGCTGCCCAAAGTCGCCGCGTCGGTTTCGACTCTGGCGACTCTCAAATTATCGGAAAAAACTTCGGTCGTATTACCGCTGTCGGTTACGCGAACGCCCGAAGCGGTTAAAGCGCCGACGTTCGCGCCGCCCGCGGTTAAACCGTCGGCTTGCACGCTGCCCGCTTGAATATTTGTCGAACCGTTTTGACTTTGAACGGCGAGATTTCTCGCATTTAAATTTCTAAGGCGCGCGTCTTCGGTTTCGACGCTCTGAGCGCGCAGATTTCCCGCCGTAACATCGGTGCGGCTTCCGCGATTATTGATTTTTATGTCGCCCGCGTTGACGCCTCTGATGGTTGCATCGGCGGTTTGAATCGAGTTGGCGCGAAAGTTTCCGGCGGTCAAATTGGTCTGGTCGCCGCGTTTTGAAAGTTTCAGATTGCCCGCGTCAACGCCCGCGACGGTTGCGCCGCCGGCTTTGACAACCGCGGCGCGCAGATTCGGCGCGGACACGTCGGTTCGATATTCATTGGAAAATATTTTGACGTTTCCGGCTTGTAAAGATTGAACGGCGGCGTCCGGCGAATTAAAATTTCCGGCGCGCACGTTTCCTAAATTTGCGTTCAACTGGCTGTCTTTATATTCGCCGACGGCATCGGTTACATAAAGTCCGGCGATTGTTCCCAAAGGCGATTTCGCCGCTGCCGCCTGAAGCTCGCCGAACCATTTGAAATCGCTTCCCGTGCCGCGAATGTTGCCGATAAGCTGAAGCGCGTTTATTTGAAAATCTTCAAACGTCAGCATTTCGGCAATCGCTTTGCCGTTTGCTTCATACATCGAATTTTCGCCCGCGACCGTTCCGGCGATATTCAAGCCTTTCAGACGAATATTGTCCGCCGCCAGCGCGTCCGATTCGATGTTGCCTTCTATTTTGTAATTGTCGCCTTCGCCCGTAACGTGTCCGCTGAAATTTCCGACGCCGCGAATCGCCGTCCCCAGCGGAAAAATGTTGGAAGTCTGGGTTAAATCGACGGTCGAATCGATATTAAAATCGTATATGAGCCGTTCCCAATCGGTTAATTTTCCGCTCAAAGTCGATTCGCCAATCGGCGAGGTTAATTTAAATTCGGCAACTTCCGCGCCGTAACTGTCCACGATTCCTTCGGCACGGATGTCGATTTGCTCGACCGCGCTTTCGTCGTAAACGAAATTTGAATCGGTCGAAGTCAAATTGAAGTTGTAGCGTTTTTGCTCATCCGGCACGGCGGCATCGACGGGTTCGAGAAGAAACAGAATATTTTTGGCGTCGCCGGAAATTTTGTGCTGTGCGTCGCCGAAGTGAACGAGTCCGTCTTTAATTGAAAACTTTGCCGACGTGTATTTAAAATTGACGCGCGAACCGGCTTCGTCCTGAACGAGATTTAAGTTTGAAAAATTCGATTTGCCGTTCTCGTCAAATTTCACCCACGCTTCGACGCCGTTAATCTCAGTCGTATCAACAGTTATATCGCGGCTTAGTTGCCACGCGTAAAGATTTGTAACGGTTAAATTTATGTCGGCATCTCTGATAAAAAATAATTTGTCGCCTGAAATCTTATCGTTAAAAGTTGCGTTTTTAAGCTCCAGACGCAGCGGCGCGACGCGCACGCGGAAAACGTCGGCGTCGAAAACAACGCCGATGTCCGCCATTTTCGCGACAAACTGCGCTTTGATGTAATTGTCGAAATAACCCGTGCGGTAAAGAACGACCGCCGTTACGCCGACAAGAAGCAAAATTAAAGCGAGAAATCCGAGCGAAAAGCCGATTCTCCGGCGCGTGATAAATCCATTGTGCCGAACTATTTCGGGCGCGGAATCTTCCGCCGCCGTTTGCTGCGGTTCGACAACTTCGCTTTGTTCTTCGGTTTTATTCGTGTTTTCTTCTGGCATAAAACTTAAATAACGGATAACGGATAATGGAAAATAAAGAGAATTATCGGCGACAAATGGTAAATACAGAAAGCGTCTTACATTTTCCGTTATCCATTTACAAATTACAAAGGAACGGTTTCGACAATTTCCAAATCAAACGCTTCGATAGCGTTAATCCGCGGCGGATGATTGGTCAGCAGACGGATTTTTCGCACGCCCAAATCATTCAAAATCTGCGCGCCGATGCCGTAATCGCGAAAATTTCCGTAGCCGGTTTCGCGCCGCGCCGTCGAGAAATCCAAATTTTTTTCCTGCATCAATTTGTAGGTCTGCAATTGATGTATTAAATCAAGATTGTGTTCGCGCTGCCGTAGATAAAGAATCGCGCCGCGCCCGGCTTGGGAGATTTTTTTCAGCGAACTTTGAATTGCCTGAGATGCTTCGCCTAATTTTGAGCCGAACATTGCAAACGTAATATTCTCGGTTTGGACGCGCACCAAAACAGGTTCGGTTGTCTGCAAAAAATCTTCGCCCAAAGTTATGGCGACGTGCGTTTCGCCGTTGACGACGTTTTCATAGACAAAAGCGCGAAAATCTCCGTAATCGGTCGGCAGATTCGCTTCGACGATGCAGCGGACGAGCGTTTCTTTCTGACTTCGATA
>JALZOE010000517.1 GCA_030857325.1 Acidobacteriota bacterium | reverse complement strand
GAATGAATCTGCCTGCATCGACTAACGGCAATTGGAACTGGCGCTGTAAAGACGGCGATTTTTCGGATGAAATTTCAAATCGTTTGCGCCAATTGACGGAACTTTACGGAAGGATTTAGCCACGAACAAACACGAAAAGGCACAAAAAATACAAATGAAAACCACGCGAACCTTTTTCTTTCTACTGTTTACCGCTTACTGTTTAACACTCGCTGTTGCGGCGCAAACGCCGACTGTTTCAAAAATCGAGCCGCCGAACTGGTGGGCGAATACGTCGGTAAATCCAGTTCGCGTGTTGGTTCGCGGGACAAATCTGACAGGCGCGAATGTTGTCGCGCCCGGCAACAGCGGGTTAAAAGCGTATAATTTTCGCCACAGCGATAACGGGCATTATTTATTTTTCGATGTCGAAATTGCGCCGAACTCGAAAGTCGGAAAATATAATTTCAAAATCGAAACGAAAAGCGGAACGGTCAATGCACCGTTTGAAATTTCCCAAAGGATTGACCGCAAAGGACGTTTTCAAGGCTACACGCCCGACGACGTGATTTATTTTCTGCTGCCCGACCGTTTCGCTGACGGCGACCAATCGAATAACGACCCGGCAAAATCGAAAGGTTTGTATGACCGCTCGAAAGGCAGACATTACCACGGCGGCGATTTGCAGGGCGTGATTGATAAACTGCCTTATCTCAAATCGCTTGGCGTAACGGCGATTTGGACAACGCCGGTTTACGATAACAACGACAAACTCGATACAAGGGAAGTTTATGAAGGCGTTCCGGGAACGACCGGCTATCACGGTTACGGCGCGGTTGATATGTATGCGGTTGACGAGCATCTCGGCGATATGGGGAAACTGCGCGAGTTTGTTGATAAAGCGCACGCGCTCGGACTCAAAGTAATTCAAGACCAGGTGGCGAATCATACCGGACCGTATCACGTCTGGGCGAGCGACCCGCCGACGCCGACGTGGTGGAACGGAACGCTGGAAAATCATCTCTCGAACAACTGGCAGAAATGGACGGCGATGAATCCGCGGGCGACTCGTCAAACGCAGAAACGCAACATTGACGGCTGGTTTATAGATATTCTGCCGGATTTTAACCAGGACGACCCGGAAGTCGAAAAATACCTGATTCAAAATTCGATTTGGTGGCTGGAGATGAATGGTTTCGACGCTATCAGAATGGACACTCTGCCGCACGTTCCGCGCGCGTTCTGGCAAAAATGGGGAAGCGCGATAAAACGCGAGTATCCGAACGTCAATATTTTGGGCGAGCTTTTCGACGGCGACGCGGCGCTCGTTTCGTATTTTCAAACCGGACGGCGCGGACACGACGGCATCGACACACAGATTGACACGCTCTACGATTTCGCGCTTTTTTATCCGATTCGCAACGCTTTCGCGCAAGGTAAAAACATTCGTGAAATTTCGCAGATGTTCGCCAAAGACTGGCTGTATCCTAATCCGAATGTCTTAACGACATTTATCGGCGTTCACGATATGCCGCGCTTTATGAACGAGCCGGGCGCGACCGTCGAAGGTTTGAAATTAGCGCAGACTTTAATTATGACTTCGCGCGGCACGCCCTTGCTGTATTACGGCGACGAAATTGCGATGCCCGGCGGCGGCGACCCGGACAACCGGCGCGATTTTCCCGGCGGTTTTCCCGGCGACACGCGCAGCGCTTTTACCAATTCGGGCAGAACGCCGCAGGAGCGCGACGTTTGGAATCATCTGGCTCTTTTAGGTAAAACGCGCGTCGAACTTGCACCTTTGCGGCGCGGCAAATCGCTCGATTTATTGGACGAAGAGCAGCAGATGGCTTATGCGCGAGTGGACGACAATCAGGCTGTTTTGGTGATTTTCAACAATGACGCAAAAGCGGCAAACGTGCGGTTTGACGTTTCGATGATTAAACAGTTTCCGGGAAATGCGACTATGAATGACCGTTTGAAAAAAGTGAAAGACATAAAAATCGAAAACGGCAAAATCAACTTTTCGATGCCCGCGCGAACCGCCGGAATTTTTACAATCAAATAATTTTTTGAGGGAAAACTGATGAATGACAAACCGCGTTTGAGTTTTTGGCAAATCTGGAATATGAGTTTCGGATTTTTGGGAATTCAGTTCGGCTGGGGCTTGCAGATGGCGAATATGTCGCCGATTTACAAATATCTCGGCGCGGAAGAAAGCAATTTGCCGTATTTGTGGCTCGCCGGACCGCTTACGGGACTGCTCGTCCAGCCGATTGTCGGCGCGATGTCGGACAGAACCTGGAATCGTCTGGGTCGCCGCCGCCCGTATTTTCTCGTCGGCGCGGTTTTGGCGAGCATCTGTTTGATTCTAATGCCGAATTCTTCGGCGCTTTGGATGGCGGCGGGACTTTTGTGGATTATGGACGCTTCCATCAATATTACGATGGAGCCGTTTCGCGCATTCGTCGGCGACAAACTGCCGGAAGAACAGCGCACTTTGGGTTTCGTGATGCAGTCGTTTTTCATCGGCATCGGCTCGACGCTGGCAAACGCTCTGCCGTATATTCTGACGCTCGTCGGCGTGGTCGGCGTGATGCGGAGCGGCATTCCGTATTCGACTTTAATC
>JALZOE010000516.1 GCA_030857325.1 Acidobacteriota bacterium | reverse complement strand
TCGACGGAATTTCCGTCCGCGTCCCGACGCCGAATGTGTCGCTGGTTGACGTTGTGATAAACGTCGAAAAGGAAACTACGACCGAAGAAGTCAACCGCGTTTTGAAAAATGCGGCAAACGAAGAATTGAAAGGAATTTTAGGTTTTTCGGAAGAACCGCTTGTTTCGATTGACTATCGCGGCAATTCGCATTCGTCGATTGTCGATGCCGAAAACACAAAAGTTATCGGCGGCACGACGATGAAAATTCTTTCGTGGTATGACAACGAATGGGGTTATTCGTGCCGTGTTCGAGATTTAGTTAAATTCATTGCGGACAAAGGTTTATAGACTTATAGTTAAAGTAAAAAAAGAGGTTGAGAAATTTATAAATTTCTCAACCTCTTTTTTTATTGAAGAAACTTTTATTTCAACGACGCGACTATATTATCCATTTTCAAGCGGCGAAAACCGACGAGATAATTTTTCCAGTAACCGTCGAATCTCGAATAAGTTACGCCTTTGCTCGACGAGGCGTGATAAAAACCGTTTTCGTCGGCGACGATGCCCATATGTCCGAGTCCTTTGAAAAACACGAGCGTTCCGAATTTGTAGCGCTCCGCGCCTTCGACCGGAACGGACGCGTGCCAGATGTTTCTAGTGCTCGTCCGTTCAAAGGAAAAACCGGCTTCCTGAAAAACGCTCCAGACCAAGCCCGAGCAATCGTATCTGGTCGGTCCGTCCGAGCCGTAAAAATACGGCGTGCCTAATCTCGTTTGAATTGCGTTTAATAATCTATGGGTGAAAAAAGTCGTGTATAAATTTTTGGCGGCGTAATTGGTGGAAATCGGCGCGGTCGGCTGGGATGAAGCTGTTTTTTTAACGAGCGGTTGAACGGTTGGAGTGATGACGATTTTGTTTGTAAGAATTGACTCGGGTTTTTTGTATGTTCTGGGTAAATCTTTCGGTTCGTTAATTTCTAAAAGCTCAGCTGTCGGTTGATTGGCGGAACTTTGAACTATTCTTTCACGCCCCTGCGAAAAAGCATTTCCGGCTGAAATTACACTGAACAAACCCAAAAACAAAGAAAGAGACAAAACTTTTTTAAAATTCATTAAAGACAACTCCTGAATTGATTTAATTTTTTATTTTTACCTGGAAAGTGTCTGGGAAGATAAGCGGTAAACTTGCCGCTTAATTTAAAAAACAGTTAAAACGAGAAAACTTCCTGAAAATCTGAAAAACAGATTTCGGACAAAACTAAAACTTAAATTTTTGTGTTATTTTAACCGGAACGAATTTCCTATGACAAGAGAGATTTTCTCTTGAAAGAAAAATAATTGCAAATCGCAAAATCATTTTAACTTTTCCGAGTAATTTTATGAGGCTTTTATTTTTACCGGAAAAGAATTTTTAAGGTTATTTTTCCGCGGGAACTTCAATGTTGAAATTCCCGCGGAAAAGCCCGCTTGCTCTTTTCCGCCTTTAGCGCCTTTTGTGTTGTCCTTGAACATACAAGAAAAGTTTCAATTGATTATTATTTCCAGAAAATAAAAAAAGACACAAGAAAAATTTGTGTCTTTTGATAAATTATTCTTAAACCAATTTTGACTAAGCCGAAAAAGATGTGCCGCAGCCGCAGCCGCCGGTCGCGTTCGGATTTTCAAACGTGAAACCCGAACCCATCATATTCGATGTATAATCGACCGTCACGCCGTTTAAATATTGTGCCGAAAACATATCGACAAACAATTTAACGTCGTGCTGGTCGACGATAAAATCACCCTGGCGCGATTCTTCTTCGATATTCAAGCTGTATTGGAAACCCGAACAGCCGCCGGGAACGACACGCACGCGAAGTCCCGCCGTTTCCGGTAAATCTTCCTCGCTTGCCAAAAATTTTTTAATTTCTACCGCCGCGTTTGCCGATAAATTAATTTCGATTGACGGCGCTGCTACTGCTGACATTTTTATAAATCTCCTTCTTAGACTTTTTCAAAAAATTCGGAGTGTTTCCGAATCCTTACTTTAATTTCAATATTACCCGACTTTTTTTTAGATAACAAGTTTTATGATTTGGTTGCGCGAAACAATTTTCAAAATCACCTCGCCCGCGTTGAAATTACGAGTTCGGGTTTCATCGCCTCGATGGAAATTTGCGCCGCGACTTCTTCGGCGACACGGCGAAAGGCTATCGACTGCGGCGAATTCGGTCGATTGATAACGACCGGAACGCCTTTGTCGCCGGATTCGCGGACTTCGATGCCGAGCGGAATTTCACCTAAAAACGGAATGCCCATTTCGTCGGCAAATTTGCTTCCGCCGCCGGTGCCGAAAATATCGTAGCGTTTATCGGGCATATCGGGCGGCACGAAATACGACATATTTTCGATAATGCCGAGAACGGGAATCGCGACGGTTTCAAACATTTTCAAAGCGCGACGAACGTCGGCGAGCGAAACAATCTGCGGCGTAGTAACCAGAACCGCGCCCTGCACCGGAACGAGTTGCGCCAGCGATAGTTGAACGTCGCCGGTTCCGGGCGGCATATCGACGATTAAATAATCGAGTTCGCCCCAATTTACGTCGGTCAAAAACTGGCGAACGATGCCGTGCAGCATCGGACCGCGCAGA
>JALZOE010000100.1:868-7795 GCA_030857325.1 Acidobacteriota bacterium | reverse complement strand
GTTATCAGTTGAGCCGCCGCGGCGCCCGGCTGTTTTCAGGTCAAATAAAATACATTCCAGCATACCGATGAGGGTAAATTCCGATATTCCGTTGTTTTCAATTTCATATCTGCCTTCCTTCTCTGTGATAACTACCGTTTTTTCGCTCATAATTGCCCCTTCTCGCGGTTTTTTCCCTGAGTAGTCTTCCCTGCGGGTTAATATCTTCTAAAATTCGCTTTGAGCGCCTCTTTCTTTGATATTGAATCGTCCAATTTTTTGCTGGCGACATATGTTGCCCGGAGGCTTTCTTTGCGGCATATAATTCCAGGCTTTATATTTTTGTATTGTTGTAAAAAATCCGGTTCACCTTTAGCGAATGTTATCGGCTTCCAGAGTAAATTTATTTTATTCGATTGCTTATTCGATTGCTTATTCGATTGCCTCAAACACTATTTTTGAAAGTAAAAATTATCCGCTCTCTCTTGTTTGGAAATAAACGCATTCCTTTGTTTTTGCATCGACGACTTCGACTTGAGCAAATAACTTTAATAATTTATCGGCTTTTTGTTTTGCCGTTTGAAAATCATTCGACTGCCCTTTTTGTTCTAAGGGCTTTGAATTCTCTGCTTCTAATTCGCCGGCGTTTATAAAATACATTTAATCGTTAATTTCTAATTCTTTAATTAACCATTTCCAATCTTCTTCGGCGTACCATTTCCTGTAGCTGTCAAGAAATTCCTTATCGTCTTTAAATTCCCGAATTAAATCGAGCGCCGCCTGCCTCGATTCGTCGTTTAACGGCTTTATCTCATCATCGCCGCCGTCAAGTTCCGGGTAGTATTTCCCGACCGTATCGGGCTTTGCGCCGGACTTTGGTTTTGACATCCGTTCAGCCGGCTGTTTCTGGTTAAGAAGTTTCGAGCTTAAAACTTTTGTCAAAAACGCCGGAACTGATGAAACCGGATTGCCGGCATGTCTGCTTGCGGTTTCTAATTCGAGAACAAGCAAGTCGGCGAGGCGTTCCCATTTCTCTCGCTCGTATTTTGAAAGCGGCGCTCCCGTTAGTTTTTTGGCGGCGGTTTGAAATTTTTCGATAAACCCGGAAAATAGCGCGTCCGCTTCATCATCATTCTTAGTATTTGTCTTTAAAGAAGTCTTAGGAAACCCGTAAGTGTCTTTGTTTTCAACCGGATTAGTATGGGTAAGCAGGGGTAAGTTTTGCCCTGAGTGTAAGGGTAAGTTTCCACTTGCCTTACCTTGCATTACCTTACCTTCACTTACTCCTACTTGCTCCGTCTCCTCAATCTCTTCGGGGACAAGAATTTCATATTCCCATCCGGCATGGCTACCGATCGCCGGACGGCTTTTTAGAAGCCCTGTTTCCTTTAAATATTTTATATGCAGTTTAATAGCATCCTTGGATATACCGGTCAATCGGACTAATTCGTCTTTTGTTAGCTGAATAGTTCTGGTAGGCACTATTGCGCCTCTCGTGCGCTGGTAAAGCACATCGTAAGTGTGTTTGCTTAATCCCCGAAAGTATTTTTCCGGGATCGCACGTTTCATTATGGAATTGGAAACCTTCGTGTAATCCCTTGTCGGAGAGGTTTCAACAGATTTTGCGGGTAAGTTGTTTTTATTGTCTTTACTCTTACTTACACTTACTTCTTTAGTGTGAGTCTTACTTGCACTTACTTCTACTTGCTGAGTGTTAGTCTTACTTGCTTCTACTTCCTCTTGCATACCCTTACTTACACTGACTGCGGTTTGCGGCAAGAAATCTGAAGAGGGAAGTTCAGTTTTTGTGTCTTCCTTTTTCTTTTCTGCAAGTTTTAGAAGTTCGGCAATCTTGCTCATAAACCAACCTCACTGGTAAATTCCGAAATCCAAGCGAGCGGAATCTCATCGGCGCCGATCGATTGTTTCATCGCATAAATCAAACCGCATAGCTTTATTACCGAACGGGGAATTCCACCGGTTAATTCAAAAATTTTAGCAATATGAGCAGGAGTAAACGGATTTTCAATTGAACCAAGCTGGCAGCGAGCGGCGATTACTTCGCCGGTTTCTTCTTCAGTTAAAGGTTTTAGTACAGAATTGGTTGTAATGCGGCTTTGCAGCGCCCGGTTGCGCTTATGATTTAGTTTGATTGCCAGTTCAAGCTGGGAGCCTAAAATAATCTGTACAAGTTTTTCTTCATTAGTTTCGAAATTAAGAATCGCTCGCAAAAGCTCCAGTTGCTTGGTATCAAGAATCTGGGCTTCGTCAATAAAAATAATAGTATTTTTACCGGCGGTAAACTGTTCTACTAAAAAAGTTTCAAGAAGACTCATCTGAGCTTGAAACGAACGGGCAGCTTCCAGCTCAAGATTTTGGCAGATTGCTTTAAGGAGAGCGAAAGCCGACGGGTAAATAGGGGTCGCGATAAGAATAGCGCGTGTATCTTCACGTGCGTCAAACTCTGCAAACAAATAACGCAGGACCGTCGATTTACCCAATCCGAAATCGCCCAGAATACACGATAAACCTTGTCGCTCATCAATCGTATATCGGCATTTATGCAAAACAGCCTTTAGACCGTCGGTTAAATATAATGAATTTGGATTTGGGGTTATGCGGAACGGTGTCGCCATAGTGTGTAGAAAATAACACACTACTATTTAAAAACAAAATAAAAACTTCAAAATTAATGCTAATTCTTGCATTATTGACGTAAATACCTCAACTTGTGCATAAACTGGCAAAAATAGGCGAAATTATAGTAGATAAGACTATTTACTTGAAATAAAACTTTAAGAACAGAGACATATATGGACTGGTGGGAGGGAACGCGCGATAAGCCCTCATAAGAAACTTTTCACAAATATAAATATTGAAATAACTCAGTTTAGCACTGCTTTCTTAAAGAATTTTGCGTAAATACTGAAGTTTAAGAGGCAATAAATAATTTCCGAAGATGGCGGGAAACGGAAATAATTTGCCCAAAACAATCTAAAAATAATTTGAATGACCAGCAATATAGCACAATAGTGCCGTATCCAAAAACAAAAACGGAAATAGCTAAACAAAAAAACAGCCTAACAATTCCTTGTTAGGTCATATCGCTCATTCCCTCCCGTCGGTCCTATTTAAAGAAGCATCCAAATTTCGGAAAAGTTATTAGAAACGTTGCAAAAAAAAATTAAATGATGAACAGCTAAATACATTGAACGAAACGGTCGATAAATTGAAATTCTAATATTCTAGCAAGGTGGTAGTGGCTCAAAAGAGAGAGAGAAGCTATACTCTCTTTTATGGTCAAACTAAAATGTTATCATTGTCAAAGCGAAAACCTTGTTCGCAATGGCAAAACCAATAACGGCAAGCAACGCTAAATGCGCGAACGGCTGCGGCAAAATGAGTCGTGATAATCCGCAATCGAACGGTTATTCTGCCGAAGAACGCGAGCAGATTCTGCGAGCTTATCAAGAACGCTCCAGTTTGCGCGGCTTAACGCGGACTTTTGGCGTGGCACGAAACACCGTCAGCGGTTGGCTCAGGGAAAAAAACTCTTGATGCCGGAGTTATCGGAAACTTTGGTTGTGCCGCAGGAGGCGCCAACTTTAGAACTCGATGAATTATGGTCATTTGTTCTCAAGAAAGCCAATAAACGGTGGATATGGATTGCTTTGTGTCGGCAAACGCGCCAGGTGGTGGCTTTTGTCATCCGCCGAGCGGTTCGGCAGCGACTTGCCGGCGGTTGTGGGAAAACATTCCCGAAGCCTTTCGGCAAGCCCATTGCTTTTCCGACTTTTGGGAAGCGTATCAGTTAGTAATTCCGCCTGAACAACATCACGCGAGCGGAAAGGATTCAGGAGAAACGGCGCACGTCGAAAGGTGGAACAACACTTTGCGGCAACGCCTGGCGCGGTTTGTGCGAAAAACCCTGTCGTTTTCAAAAAGCGATGTAATGCACGAGATATGCTTGTTTTTATTCTTGCATCGCTACAACGATGAACTCGCTCTCTCTTTTGATTGAGCCACTACCGAATCGTTTAAGATATAAAAAATTATGGAACAGGCACACACGAATTTTTTGGAAACGGTTTCGCGCTATTTCGACCGCGCCGCCGCTTTGACGCAGCATCCGAAAGGGCTGCTCGAACAAATCAAAATCTGCAACAGCGTTTATTCGTTTCAGTTTCCGGTTCGCACCAGTCGCGGCATCGAAGTCATCGCGGGCTGGCGCGCTCAGCACAGCCATCACAAACTGCCCGTCAAAGGCGGCATTCGTTTTTCAGAAGACGCGAACGAAGCATGAAGTCAAAGCGTTGGCGGCGTTGATGACTTATAAATGCGCGGTGATGGACGTGCCGTTCGGCGGCGCGAAGGGCGCGGTGCGAATCAATCCGAAAAATTACACGGTCGAGGAACTCGAACGAATCACGCGCCGCTACACGACCGAACTGGTCAAGAAAAATTTCATCGGTCCCGGCATAGACGTTCCCGCGCCCGATTACGGCACGGGCGCGAGAGAAATGTCGTGGATTGCCGACACTTATTCCGCCTTTCATCCCGGAGAAATTGACGCGCTCGGCTGCGTTACGGGAAAATCCGTTACGCAGGGCGGCATTCGCGGAAGATTGGAAGCGACGGGTCGCGGCTTGTTTTTCGGCTTGCTCGAAGCGTGCGATTACGAAGAAGATATGCGGCGGTTCGGGCTGACGAAAGGCTTGGAAGGCAAACGAATCGTCGTTCAGGGTTTGGGAAACGTCGGTTATTACGCCGCGCTTTTTTGTCAAAATCACGGCGCGATTATCACCGGACTCGCCGAGTACGAAGGCGCGATTTTCTCAGAAAACGGTTTGGATTTGGAATCGGTGATGAAACACCGCAAGGAAACCGGCTCGCTTCTCGATTTCGCGGGCGCGAAGAATCTCGCCAGCCGCGAAGCCGCGCTCGAACTCGAATGCGACATTCTGATTCCCGCCGCGCTCGAAAATCAGATAACCGAAGAAAACGCCCCGCGAATCAAAGCGAAAATCGTCGCCGAAGCCGCCAACGGTCCGACGACCGCCGCCGCCGAAGACATTCTTTCGGCAAAAAACATAATGGTCATTCCCGACATATATTTGAACGCGGGCGGCGTAACGGTTTCTTATTTTGAATGGCTGAAAAATCTCTCGCACGTCCGTTTCGGCAGAATGGGCAAGCGTTTCGAGCAGACGACGAACGAAAATCTGCTGCGCGTCGTCGAGCGCGCGACCGGCAAAAAGCTGTCCGACGAGGAAATAAAAATTATCGGGCGCGGCGCGGACGAAATTGATCTGGTCAATTCCGGCTTGCAGGAAACGATGGTTACGGCTTACCGGGAAATCCGCGAAACGCGGCAATCAAACGCGGAAATCCCGAATCTGCGGACGGCGGCATTCGTCAACGCCATCAACAAAATCGCCGTTTCCTACGGCGATTTTGGGAATTTTCCCGTAATCGGGAAGACCGCGGAGAAAAGAAAGAAAAGATTGACGGCTAATCGAGATGAAAACGGCTGACAAAAAAATCACGGCGGACGCGGCGGCGCGAGTTTCCGCCTGGCGGCTCGGCGGTTTGTCTTGGCAAACGCTTGGGCGGCGCGTTTGGAAGGAAATCTACGCGGGCGGTTTGCTGACGCACGCGGCGGCACTAGCGTTTTATTTTTTGTTCGCCCTTTTCCCGCTGCTGCTTTTTCTGGTAACGCTGCTCGGATTTTTCGCCGAAACGGGAACGGAACTGCGCTCGAATCTGCTCGGATTTCTAAGCCGCGTCGCGCCGCCGTCGGCGTTCGCGCTCGTTTACGCGACGGTTGACGAAATCGCCGCAGGCGCCGACGGCTGGCGGCTCTGGCTCGGACTCGTTTCGGCTTTGTGGTTCGCGTCGCTCGGCATCGCCGCGCTGAGCGATTCGCTCAACGCGATGTATGGCGTGCGCGAATCGCGTCCGTTCTGGCGCGTGCGCCTCTCCGCCGTCGGGCTGACCGCCGCGCTCGTCGTTTTGATTTTGTCCGCGCTTCTGCTGATGCTCTACGGCGGCGAAATCGGCGCGGGAATCGCCGGTTATTTTAATCAGGGAACGCTTTTTACGACCGTGTGGACAATCGCGCAAGTGCCGCTCGCGCTCGCCTTCGTGCTGTTTGCGTTCGCCTTGATTTATTATTTCGCGCCGGATTTATACGAGCAGAAATGGTATTGGATAACGCCTGGCGCGTTTATCGGCGTCGTTTTATGGCTCATCGTTTCTACGCTGCTGCGCGTTTATCTGCGGCATTTCGATTCTTACAGTTTGACTTACGGTTCGCTCGGCGCGGTGATTGTTCTGATGCTCTGGTTTTATCTGACGGGCGTGGCGATTCTTCTCGGCGGGAAAATTAACGCCGAAATCGAAAACGCGGCGGCGCGAGCCGGAGTGCCGGAAGCCAAACAGCGCGGCGAAAAGTCGGCGGAAAATTAAATACGGGGCTTTCGGTTATCGGCTTTCAATTTAAGGCTGATTGGCTTGACAAACAATCCCGACGGGCGTTGTTGGTTCAAATTTTTCGTTTTCGACGTTTGTCCGCCACGCTTTGAGGACTTTGTAATTTTTCGCTTTCGGCGCGAGTTCCGCCAGCACGATTAAATCGAGATTTTTCGCCCTGTTTTCGGTGCAGGGCGAAGTGTAAGAATAGAAAAATCGCTGATTTTTTTTCAAATTATCAAACGTCAAAACGTCTTTGACTTCCCAATGCGGCACGCCGTCGGCATCTCTTTCGACTATTTTTTCGAGCCACAGCATATATTTTTTGCCTTTGACAAAGCGCGTTACGCCGTAATCTTCATCGGACAGCAAGCCGCCGCCCAAATCCTTGACTCCGTTCGGCAATTTTTCGCCGCGCGTTACGCCTTTGTGCCGGTAGCCGACGTATTCAACGCCCGACGGATTGGCAAACGTCGT
>JALZOE010000100.1:0-858 GCA_030857325.1 Acidobacteriota bacterium | reverse complement strand
TTTCTTGACCGTTACCGATTACCAGACTTCGGCGATTGACGCGAATAACGCGATTGTTTCGGCGGTAGGCTTCGTCGTAGCCGCGCAGAAAGCCTTGCCGGTAAGAGCGTTTGTAGGCTTCGCGGTTGCCGAAGCGCGATTTATAGCCGTTCGTCGCTTTTTTGAATTTTCCTTCGTTGTATGGACTTTTCCTTTTTCTGCCGCGCGGCGTTCGAGCCTTCGCGCAAGCCGTCGCTGTAACCCTGCGCCCTCCCGATGCGGTTGACGTTGTTGTTATTGACGCGCTCGACGCGCAGTATTTGACGATTGCCGCGAAATTGCGCCTGAGCGTTCGTCATTGATAAAAGCGTTAAGCCGAAAATCATCGCCGACAGCGCGGCTAAATTCGTAAGTTTGTGTCTTATTTTGTTTGTCTTCATAATATTTGTTCTCCGAAAAGTAATAATTCGCATCAGCTTAATCGCGCCGACGCGCAAAATTTCGGGGAGAGATTTTTTATAAATGCAGAAGCACGCGCGAAATAAGGGCGCAAGCGGTAAGCGAAAAATACAGCAACTTCGTTGACTTCGCGCGTGTTTCCGCAAAAATTATTTATCAAATTAGCCGCGGACGAATTTCACATTTTTAAGATATGAAATCTTTGAATCGCCGAATGAAAGCGTTGCCGGTCAATCGTTTCAATCATCATTCCGTCCGCCGACTAAAACTAATATAATCGAAAACAGCCGCCCGCTTCGCCCGTATAAATACCTATTTTTCGTATGTATTATTCCCTATGTTCGCGGCGGATTAAGTTGTTATTATTTTTCAAAAAATTGTTTTATCAGCGCATCACGGTAAACTGACAAATATGAGCGT
>JALZOE010000515.1 GCA_030857325.1 Acidobacteriota bacterium | reverse complement strand
CGCGTGAACTGCTTGAAAAAGCCGAAGCAATCGGAGTTTTCCCGAACGTCGTGAAAGCCGGATTCATTATCGGCGGGCGCGGCGGCGACGGCGTGGTTGCGCGTCGCACGGCGAACGGCTGGTCTGCGCCGGTTTTTTACAACATCGGCGGCGCGAGCATCGGAGCGCAAATCGGCGCGAAGAAAACCGATTACATTATGCTGTTTATGAACGAAGGCGCGCTGCGCGATTTGCTCGACGACAAACTCGAATTTGAAGGCGATTTGAGCTTTGCCGCCGGACCAATCGGCAGAACCGTGGGCGCGGGAACTAATTTAACGGCTGACGCGGGCATTCTGATTTATTCGCGCAGCAAAGGCGCGTTCGTCGGCGCGTCAATCGGCGGCGCGGTTTTAACCGCCGACAACAGCATCAATGAAGCGTTTTACAAAATGAAAGCGGGTGAAGTTCTGGACAAACCGGAAAGCGTTAATTTGACCAACGTCTCGGCAGATTTACGGAATTTTTCCGAGACGGTTAAGCAATACGCGAAATAGAAAATCAAAAATCAAAACCATAAAAACGGGCGCAAATCACGCGCCCGTTTTTCGTATGATTTAACGAAGAACAGTGAAACTTCGGGCAGCTTCGATTCTTTGTTATCGTTATAAAGTTGAAACGAAACAACGAAAACGGCATCGAAAGATTATGAAATGTGTTTTTTTTCCAATCCGCGCAAACGCGTCGAAACTCAGCGCGTTTGCGGCGGGTATTTTAATTTGGGCAATAATTATAACCGCTTCGGTCTTCGGTCAGAAAGCTGATTCGTCTGTTGAAAATACTCCGCCGAAACGCCCGCGCGTCGGACTCGTGTTGAGCGGAGGCGGCGCGAGAGGCTTCGCGCACGTCGGCGTGATTAAAGTTCTGGAAGAAAATCATATTCCGGTTGATTACGTCGCGGGCGCGAGTATGGGTGCGCTCGTCGGCGCGCTCTACGCGACGGGCAGAACGCCCGCCGAGATGGAGAATTTAATCGAAACGCTCGATTGGGACGAACTCTTGCGCGGCAAACCGACGTTCGACAACTTGAATTACCGGCGCAAGGAAGACCGGCGCAATTTGCCCGGCGCGATTACTCTGGGCGGAAAAAAAACGAATCTGCGCCTGCCGAGCAGTCTCAATCCGGGACACGAAATCGGGCTGGTGCTTGACCGTTTGATGCTCGCTTACGACGACGAAACAAATTTCGACAATCTGCCGATTCCGTTTCGCTGCGTGGCGACCGATTTGGTCAACGCCGAAACAGTCGTATTGAAAAAAGGCTCGCTCGCGCAGGCTCTGCGGGCGACGATGGCGATTCCGGCGGTTTTCGCGCCCGTCGAATTGAACGGCAGAATTTTAGCCGACGGCGGAATTTTAAACAACATTCCGACCGATGTCGCCAAGGAAATGGGCGCGGATATAATCATCGTCGTCAACATCGAAACGCAGCTCGGCGACCGCGCTTCTTTGCAGGATTTGGTCGGGATTTTGGGGCAGACTTTTTATGTGGCGACGGTCGAAAATTCGCGGCGCAGTCTGCGGCAAGCCGATTTTATCGTCGCGCCGGATTTGAAAAATTACGGCACGTTCGATTTTAAGGCGGGCAAGGAAATCGTCGAACTCGGCTACGCGGGCGCGGAACAAAAAATCGGACTTTTAAAAAGCCTCGCGCTCGATGACGAAGATTGGGCGAAATATCTGGCTTCGCGCCGAACAAAAGCGCGTCCTTCGATTGAACCGATTCCCGAATTTACGGCGATTGAGGGAACTGACAATCCGAAAGCGAAAAGAAAAATCGAGCGTAAATTAGACGACAAATACGAAAACAAACCGCTCGACGAAAACGCGCTCGCCAAAGATTTGACCGAACTGACCGGAACGGAAAGATTCGACAATCTCGGTTACGGCATCACGCGCCGCGACGACAAAACCGGCTTGCTCGTGCGCGTTTACGACCCGAAAGAGCGCACCGAACGGACGACCCTTTTAGAAGTCGGCGCGGATGTCAACAACGCCGACACCGACGACGTAAATTTCAACGCCCGCGCCCGCCTGACGTTTTTCGATGTCGGCGGCGACGGCAGCGAATGGCGCAGCGATTTCAGTCTCGGCTCGCGCACGTTTCTCGGCACGGAATTTTATCGCCCGTTCGCCAACACGCGCTTTTTTGTCGCGCCGAACGCCTTTTATGAAGACCGCCGCGTCGGTTTTTACGCAAATGGCGAACGACAGGCGGAATACTCTTTTCAAACGGCGCAAGCCGGAATTGATTTCGGTTTTTCGGCGAGCAGCAGCAGCGAATTGCGCGTCGGCTATTCAATCGGAAACTTAAAAGCCGCCAGGCGCATCGGCGACGTTCCGCTCGTTTCGGATGTGAACGGCAGAGTAAGTTTCGCTTCTTTGCGATGGAATTACGACACGCGCGACAACGCGCAGATTCCGACGCGCGGCATCGAACTCAGAAATTCATTAAATTATTAGGGTCTATGGTAGCAAACAAGCAATGGTAAACTTGTAAGCTACTGTAATGAAACAACTAAACCGATATTATCGGTGTGCTAAAATTAGCGAGCGAAAAACTCGTCAAATTATCAAGTATT
>JALZOE010000514.1 GCA_030857325.1 Acidobacteriota bacterium | reverse complement strand
GTGCAGCACGATGACGAGCGGATGTTCCCGACCTTTCAAACTTCGCACCAGATTATAGGCGACGCCCGAAAAAATCGCCGATACGATTCCCGTGAACAAATAAATAACCGGAAAATCGGTGTCGAAACCTTTAACGAAAAAAACTCCGACAAAAGAAATCGCGTAAAAAAGCCAGTGCAGCGGGCGAATCTTTTCGCTCAACACGAAAACGGCGATAACGGTCGTAAAAATCGGCGAAAGATACTGCAAAGTAACGGCGCTGGCGAGCGGCACGTTTTGAATCGTCAGAAAAAACGTAAACAGCGCGAGTGTTCCGAATGTTCCGCGCAAAGTCAGCAAAAGACGATTCGTTCCGAGCCAATCGACATTTTTATTTCGCAGCCCAAACCAACACGCAATCAGCGAAACGATACAGCGGAAAAAGACGATTTCCATTGCCGGAATGTGTTCGAGCCGTTTGACGAAAACATTCATCAAGGCGAAAAAAACCGTCGCCAAAAGCATATTTCGCGCCGCTTCGCTTAAAATTTTTCCGTCTCGATTCGTTTCGGTCAAAGTATTCGGCGTTTCCAAAATTCCGGTTAAAGGTTATTATTTATCGATTCGATTTTAGCTTATCCGACACGAAAAATATGTTCAAGAAGGTTTTGATTTTATCGGCTTCGGCGGGCGCGGGCAAAATCGTCGAAAAACTTTTGAGATTATGAAACTCGATTTCAAACAAGACTTTAAAAATCCTCTCTGGCAGAATGTTGCCGAAATTATCTGCCAAAGGCACAACATTTCCCATAAAACTTTGACGCGTGCCGAACACGGCGAAAGCATCGTTTTTCTGGTTGACGAAAGTTTTGTCGTCAAAATTTACGTTCCTTTCAAAAACGGACGCGAACGCGAACAAAGAGCGCTCGAAGTCGCTCAAACGAGTTTAATATTGCCGGAAATTATCGCCTCCGGCGAATTTGAAAACTTCGACTATTTAATTACAACACGGCTTCGGGGCGAATCGATGACGAGAGAATTGTGGCTGAAACTGGACAAAAAAGAACAAATCGAAATTCTTGCCGGGCTTGCCGAGGGTTTACGGGAGTTACATTGTTCCGACGCGACGCACATCGATTTCGACTGGCACAAGTTTATCGAACGCCAGGCAAATACCTGCTTTGAACGGCAAAAATCGTGCGGCGTAAATTCTGGAATTTTGGAAAGTCTGCCGAGGTTTCTCGAAGAAAACCTGAAACTTCTGCCGACGAATTTCGAGCAGGTTTTCCTTCACGGCGACGTTCATTTCGGCAATTTGCGGCTTTTACGGGAAAAAGGACATTGGAAAATTTCGGGATTATTCGATTTTGCCGACTCGCTCAAAGGTTTCCGCGAATACGATTTTATCGCTGTCGGGCTTTTAATGATTCAGGGACAAGGTGAGTTGCAGCGCGAATTTTTCCGCTTTTTTAATTACCGGAACACGGAAATCGACGAAACTCTGCGCCGCCGTTTAATGCTTTTGACCTGTTTTTACGAATGGAGCGATTTGCGCCGTTACGCTTTGCGATTGCGCCCGGAGGCGGTCGATTACTCACTCGAAGAATTGGAGAAGGCGATTTGGAATTTCAACTGACGTTTTTCGTTTCTTGTTTTGTTCTTCGGTTGCAAAAACATCTTGTAGCCAGCGAAAGCCCTGTCCAAACGAGAAACGCGCCGCCGAGACAGGCGACAAAAGCGATGAATTGCCCGACGATTTCGCCCGTCTCGCCGGTGTGCGTAAACCGCGTCCACAAACGAAGCCGTATAATTCGGAAATAATCTTTTCGTCAAGCCGGATAAATTTTTTGTTGCTTTGCCGGTTATTTATCATTTACAATCGGCGAGTTTGCAGGATTATAAAAAACGCTGAATCGAAATGATAAAAAGATTGTTAAAGATTGCTTTGCTCGTTGTTCTTAGCGCGAATTCCCCTTCGGATGTTTTCGGACAAAACCAAAATTTTTTGACGCTTACGAACCGGTATGTGCAGGCTTTGAAGAATCTCGAAAACGGAAAATCCAGACAGTCAATCGAAGCGGTTTACCGTAAAGGCGCGATTTTTTCCGACAGGCTCGACGAATTGGAAAATTTAAGTGAGGCTGATTACGCTTTGTTCGAGAAGAAAATGAAGGGTTTTATAATCAACCGTAACGCAACGATTTTTGTCAAACCGGACGCGAAATTTTTCGGCAGTCTGGCGCAAAGGCGCGGAACGAAAATGGACATCGCTTTTTTTACTTTTCTGAAACGGCTTAGACCCGACGGCGTTTGGTCGGCGTATATCGCGCAGCAAACCGATTACAGCGGCTGCACCATTTACGGCACAGGCATTTTGACCGAGATGTATAAGCGAGCGAAACAGTTCAAAAGACAATATCCATCGGCATATATTCCCGAACTCAACGAAACGATTTTTGACATAAAAGAAAGATTTACGAGCAGCACCTGCGCGTGCAGTAGCAATAGTGCGGATGTCGTCAGAGAATTTCGCCTTTTTATAAAAACTTTTCCGAAAGACGAAATCACGCCGCTTGTCAGAAAACGATTGGCGGATGTAATAAAAAATAAAACGGAAATCAGGTTCGGCTGTCTTTCAGGATAAAGC
>JALZOE010000099.1 GCA_030857325.1 Acidobacteriota bacterium | reverse complement strand
ATACGGAGACGTAGTTAAAGTAATAGACGCGGTAAAAATGGCTGGAGCGCAGCCGATTGGATTGCAGATAGACGATTTGCAGTAATAAATCAGCTACCATTAAACAAAAACCAAAGAAGCATTTTTGGTTTTTGTTTAATGTCGGCGGAAAATGGAGTCGAAAAATGAGATTTTCTCGTTTAGGGATATTTTTATTAATTTTATCAACCGTTATAATCGGAGCAAACTGCACGTATTATAATCGAATCATTGCCAGAAAAAATCTGGTCGATGGCGGGCAAGCCTATGCAAATAGGAATTTTAAGGAAGCGCAGCAGCTTTTTCGCGATGCCGTCGAGCGCAATCCGGGTTCGGCGGAAGCAAAAATGGCGCAGTTATTTTTAGCTCGCACACTGCATTCGGAATATGTCGCCAATCGTCAAGAGCCTGAGAAAGGTGAACAGGCGATTGAAGAATATAAAAATGTTTTAGAAATTAATATTGCCGACCAAAGTTCTTTTAAGGCTGTCGCGAATCTTCTGGAAAATTTGGGCAGACAGGATGAATGGCTGAAGTGGGTTACAGACCGCGCCGCTAACGAACAGGTTCCTCCCGAACAGCGCGCTGAGGCATTAACCTCGCTCGCGGCTAAACAATACTCGTGCGCGAACAATATTACCGATATCGATCCGGTTAAAAAGGAAGTAACCAAAGGCACGGAAAGAGTTTACCAATTTACCAAGCCTTCGGACCCGGCTGTTTATGAAGAATTAAAACAGTGTATCGGCGCCGGAACGGATTTAGCCGACAGAGCTGTTAAACTCGACCCGAACAGCGATTCCGCTTGGTCATATAAAGCCAATATGCTTGTCCAGCAAATGCGCGTCGCCGAAATGGAAGGCAATATGGATCAAAAGGAAGCCTTCAAAGCCGAAGCCGACCAGGCAAAAGCCAGATTTACCGAATTAGCGGACATCAAGAGAAAGAAAGTTGAAGAAGATGAACGTATAAAAGCGGAAAAAGAAGCGGCGGCAAATAAAAATTAAACCGCTTTGATAAAACTTTTAAGGAAGGTGATACTCAATTACAGTAAATGTTGAGTATCACCTTTTCATTTATCATTTAACATTTATCATTTGTCAGGATTTTATTGCATCAAATAATAAATTTGCATCAAATAAAAAATGTTTAATGATAGATGTTAAATGTTTATGATTCGTATTGAAGACGTAATAGAAAAGGTTGAAAAAAACCGTCCTGATTCAAATATAGAATTGATTCGGCGGGCGTATTTATTTTCGGCTTTGCATCATCGCGGTCAAAAACGCGCTTCGGGCGAGCCGTATCTCGTTCACCCGTTGGAAGTTGCGGATATATTGGCGGATATGCGGCTGGACGAAACAAGCGTTTCGACCGGACTTCTTCACGATGTGGTCGAAGATACGCTGGTTGACCTCGATACTATTCGCGAGTATTTCGGCGACGAAATTACGCTCCTCGTTGACGGTTTAACGAAAATCGCTCAAATCAGCAATCTTTCAAAAGAAAAACAGCAAGCCGAAAACGTGCGTAAAATGGTTTTGGCAATGATTACCGATGTGCGCGTAGTGCTGATAAAACTTGCCGACCGGCTTCATAATATGCGGACGATGCATTTTTTGAAACCGGAGAAACGCGCGCGCATTTCTCAGGAAACGCTCGATATTTACGCGCCCATTGCTCATCGGTTGGGTATGGGGAAATTGCGCGGCGAACTTGAAGATTTGTCTTTTCAAAATCTCTACCCACAGGAATACAAAAAAATCTCGCTCGAAATCGAGTCGCGTCGTCCTGAGCTTGAAGCCAACTTGGAAAAAATTACGACCGCCATTCGTGAAAAATTAGCTGAAAACGATGTGCCGTTTGTCGAGATTCAGGGTCGGGTCAAGCGTTTGTTTTCTCTCTGGAAAAAATTAAAGAAGCAGAAAATTTCAATCGAGCAGGTATATGATTTGATTGCCGCGAGGATTATTACGCCGAATGATAAAAAATACTGCTATCTGACTTTAAGCGTGATTCACGATGGTTGGACGCCGATTCCCGAAAGATTCAAGGATTGGATTGCTATTCCGCGCGACAATTTGTATCAATCGCTTCACACGTCGGTTATAGGCGACAGCGGTCAATCGTTTGAAGTTCAAATCCGAACGCAGGAAATGCATCAGACTGCCGAAGAAGGCGTGGCGGCGCATTGGAAATACAAGGAAAGCAAACTCGGCAGGCGCGAAGAAGACACGAGTCTCGACGAGCTTCGCAAAACGGTCGAAAAACTTCTTCTTCCGCTGGTTGAAGCGACAAGCGAAAATGAGGATTCCGAAGATTTTATCGAATCCTTAAAGCTCGATTTGTATCCGAAGGACGTTTACGCTTTTACGCCGATGGGAAAAGTCATTCAGCTGCCGCGCGGCGCGACGCCGATTGATTTCGCGTTTGCGATTCACTCGGAAGTCGGAGACACCTGCACCGGAGCGAAGATAAACGGGCGCATCGTGCCGCTCAGAACCGAATTGCAGAACGGCGACGTTATCGAAATTTTAACGACGCCAAATTCAAAGCCTTCGCGTGATTGGCTCAATTATGCGACGACATCGCGGGCGCGAAACCGCATCCGGCACTGGATTTCCGAACAGCAACGCGCCGATTCAATCGAAATCGGGCGGAAACTGCTGGAGAAAGAAGCCGGTAAATTTCACACTTCGCCGAAAAAACTAATCAACGACGAAGCCGAAATGAAGCGTATCGCCAATGAATACGGCTTAGGCAGAGCGGAAGATTTGCTGGCTTCGATTGGATACGGTAAAACTTTGCCGCGCAACGTTTTGGCAAAATTTTTGGGCGCCGAAAAATTCGCCGAACTCGACCCGGACAAAAAGAACGAAACGCGCCTGCAAACCGGAATGAAGGCGGTCAAGAAATTTATCGGCTTGGGCGAAGACGCGATTCTGGTAAAAGGCATCGACAATCTTTTAACCGTGCGGGCGCGGTGCTGCAATCCGCTGCGCGGCGAAGAAATCGTCGGCTACATTTCATTGGGAAAGGGAATTGGCGTTCATAACAAACGATGCAAAAACGTCAAACAATTGATGGTTAATAAAGACCGCGTTGTCGAGGTCGAGTGGGCGAAAAACGAAAAAGAGGAAATTCAATCGGTGCGAATTCTGGCGACGACCGAAAACCGAACTGGAATGCTTGCCGGAATTACTAATGCGATTGCCGAAATTAAAACCGGCATACGCGACGCGAGCGCCCGCGTCTCAAAGGAAAATCGCGGTTTAATCGAGGTTACGGTCGAGGTTTTCGACAAAAAACATCTCGACCGCGTAGTCGGTTCAATCGAACAGGTTCCCGGCGTTATCGATGTCGAAAGAGTGAATACTTAAAGACTGTTTGAAAAGTCGCGCATCGAAAAAAAGTCAAGGAAATTGGACGCGGACAAACGCGGATATGATGTTTTATTGTAAAATCCTTTTCAAAAAAATCCGTTTTAATCCGCTAAATCCGCGTTTGTCCGCGTCCAATTTCCTACTTTTCAAACAGTCTCTCAGAAGATTTAAAAGTTAAAAGCTCAAATCTCGAATAGACCTTCTCAAACTTTGCTTTTCAGCTTTAATCTGGTAGAA
Organism: Acidobacteriota bacterium; assembly: GCA_030857325.1. Classification (GTDB taxonomy): domain Bacteria; phylum Acidobacteriota; class Blastocatellia; order Pyrinomonadales; family Pyrinomonadaceae. The sequence goes on along the minus strand of JALZOE010000099.1, from coordinate 4,188 downwards.
TTCGCCTTTTGCTTAACTAATCGAAACGAAATCCGTAACAATGAAAGAAATTATTTCAACTGAAAATGCGCCGGGCGCAATCGGACCTTATTCGCAAGCCGTAAAAGTCGGCGGTTTTATTTTTTGTTCCGGGCAAATTCCGATTGACCCGCAGACGGGCAATTTCGTGTCCGACGATGTAACGGAGCAAAGCGAGCAGGTTTTGAAAAATTTAAGCGCGGTTTTAGAAGCCGCGGGAAGCAATTTGAACGATGTCGTCAAAACAACCGTATTCTTAGTGGATATGAATGATTTTACGGCAATGAACGAAGTTTACGCCCGTTTTTTCGGCGATAATAAACCGGCGCGAGCGACGGTTCAGGCAGCGCGTCTGCCGCGTGATGCGCGTGTGGAAATCGAGTGCATCGCGGTTGTTTAACATTTATCAGTTTCTTGAATTTATTGTTCGATGATAAATGCTGAATGTTAAATGAAAAAAGCCAAACGCCGAAAAAACCGCACGCTTGGCAACCAAAGTTTTGAATTTTAACTCAAAATGTTTTACGCGGCTTTGATAATTTTGCCGCCTTTGATACAACGGGTGCAAACTTTCATTCGCGCGTTTCCGCCCGTCGGTTGCTGAACGCGAACTGATTGCAGATTCGGGTTAAAGCGTCGCCGGGTTTTGTTGTTAGCGTGTGAAACATTGTTACCGAATTGCGGACCTTTACCGCAGACATCGCATCGTTTTGCCATAATAATTAGCCTCCAAAAAATAATAACGAGGTATAAAGACGAGAGTTCGGACGCTTTTTGCGTCAAACTCAAAAATAAAGTTTATAACAAAAATAGTTTATAAAATCAAGCAATGAAACAGATTGTTAATTTTGAAGGAGTAAAAGCCACAGTGCAAAATACAAGAAATAAGATTTTAACCGCCGCCTTTTTAGGTTTCGCGGCAGCGGGTTTAGTCGGTTGCAGCAGCAGCGGAACGACTGTTTCGACTACGGGCGGCAGTAATGTTGACCCGAATGAAACGGCTGCGACCGTCAACGGTAAAGCGATTAAGTTGGAAGAAGTCGAGCGCGGTATCAAACAGCAGACGCAGGGACAGGAAAGCAAATTGTCGCCGCTGGAGTTGGCGCAGGCGCGCCTTCAGATTTTGGAAGGTTTGATTCAAAACGAAGTTTTATATCAAAAAGCCGAAAAAGAACAAACAGTTCCCTCGGACGACGACGTAACGGGTGAAATAAATAAGCGCAAAACCGCCAGCGGACTTTCCGCCGAAAAATTTAACGAGCAGATGCAGCAGGCGGGAATGACCGAAGCGTCGCTCCGCGATACGGTTAAAAGAGGTCTCGCCGTTCAGAAATTGGTTGATAAAGTTACCAATAAAATCGAGCCGCCGAAAGACAGCGAAATCGATGCGTTTTATAACGGCAATAAACAGGCTTTCGTCAAAAAACGCGGCGTCAAACTGGCGGCAATTGTCATCGACCCTTCAAACAGCGGGCAGGGCGACACAACGACTAACGAACAGGAAGCTGTTATTAAAGGAAACGAAGTTATAAAACGGCTTCAGCAGGGACAAGATTTTGCGACCGTAGCGCGTGAAATCAGCGAAGACCAAAGCCGTTTGCAGGGTGGCGATTTAGGTTATATTTCTGAAGATGAATTAAGACAAGCCTTTTCGCCGCAAGTAGCCGCCGCCTTGATGGATCCGAAATTTCCGGTCGGAAATATTCTGCCGACGCCGGCGCAGGGGAAATATTATATTCTCAAACTCCAGGAACGAAGCGACAAGGACGAAGATTTGACGCTCGAAAGTCCGGGTATTCGTCAACAGGTAATCGACGAACTTATCAAAGCGCGCAAACAGCTTTTAAGCCTGTCTTACGCGGCGGTTGCTATGAACGAAGCGAAAATTGAAAATTTTCTGGCACAGAAAGTCGTCGAAAATCCGAACGAATTGAGCGGCGCGCGTCCGGCAAGCGCTTCGGAAACACCGGCTTTGTCAAACGCCGGTTCAACCAATACGAATATGGCGGCGAATATGACAAACTCTAATGTTAATGCAAACGCCGCGACAAATACACCGGCGGCAAATGCCAATGTTAGACCGAACGCGGCAAGATAGTTTGAAGTAAAAGGCAAAAGGTTTTGTTCGATAGTCAGTTACCAGTTAAATATTGCCGGTAAATAAAATACCGCCGATTGCCGACTGATAACTGACTATTATTTTTATGTTATTTAGACTCTCTGAAATTTATAAATCCTACAGCGCGCACGACGTTCTGCGCGGCGTTTCGTTTCAGATTAACCCGAACGAAAAAGTCGGTTTGGTCGGCAGAAACGGCGCGGGCAAGACGACGGTTTTTCGTCTTATTAAAGGAGAAGAATCCGCTGATTCGGGCGAAATCGTCAAAATGAACAATCTGAATATCGGAATGCTCGAACAGCACGTCGATTTTACGGACAGCGAAACGGTGCATACGGCGGCGCTTTCGGCATTTAAAAAACTGCACGACATCGAGGCGGAAATGCGGCGGCTGGAAATATTGATGACGGAAGACGTTTCGGAAGAAATACTTAATCAATACGCCGAATTGCAGACGGAATTTGAACACGAAGACGGTTTTACATACACGGCGCGCGCCGAAGCGATTCTTCTCGGTTTAGGTTTTTCCAAAGAGATGTGGAATCTGGAGACGAGAAATTTATCGGGCGGGCAGAAAAATCGTCTCGGAATGGCGCGTCTGCTGTTATCGAATCCCGACATTTTGCTTCTGGACGAGCCGACCAATCATATGGACGTGGCGGCGGTCGAATGGCTGGAAGATTTTTTGCAGAGTTACGAAAAATCTTTTGTCATCATCAGCCACGACCGTTATTTTCTGGACAGAACGTGCCGCCAGATTATCGAAATCGAAAACGGCAAAGCGGTTATTTATAAAGGAAACTACTCGTATTTTTTAGTCGAACGCGAAGAAAGACGGGAAATCCAACGCCGCGCGTTTGAAAATCAGCAGTCGATGATTTCCAAAAACGAAGATTTTATTCGCCGCAACATCGCCGGACAAAAAACCAAACTGGCACAATCGCGCCGCAATATGCTCGAACGTGTCGAGCGCGTCGAAGCCGTCGCCGCCGACCGCTCGCAGGGAAACTTCTCTTTAAGAAAAATCGAGCGCGCCGGAAATCAGGTTTTGACGGTCGAAGATTTAGCCGTCGGCTACGGCGAAAAAGTTTTGGGGCGGAATATAAATTTCGCGCTTCTGCGCGGCGAAGCGCTCGGCGTTATCGGCGGCAACGGAACGGGCAAAACGACGTTTTTGAAAACGATTTTGGGAACGCTTCGCGAACTCGACGGCAAAATTATGTGGGGCGCGAAAACCGACATCGGTTATTATTCGCAGCAGTTGGAAGAACTCGACCAGCGCAACGAAATTATTCAGGAACTGCGCCGCGTCGCGCCGCTGGCGGAAAACGGCGCGCTGCGTTCGTTTCTGGCAAGATTTTTGTTTGTCGGCGAGGACGTGTTCAAAAAGGTTTCGGATTTGTCTGGCGGTGAAAAGGGAAGACTCGCGCTCTCGAAGTTGATTTACTCGAATAAAAACGTTTTGATTTTGGACGAGCCAACGAACCATCTCGATATTCCTTCACGCGAAGCTCTCGAAGCGGCGCTCGACGCTTACGAAGGAACGATTATCACCGTCAGCCACGACCGTTACTTTTTAGACCGCGTGGCAACGCAGATTCTGGCGTTTGAAGACGACGGGCGTGTTGAAGTTTTCGACGGAAATTATACCGAATATCACGACCACAAAATTAAAACCTTAAAGTCGAGAGTTCAAAACCAGTTTGAAACGCAAATTTTTTCGGAAAACAGCAAGCGGCAGAAATCCGAAAACGGAAAAGAATCTAATTTAAGCAAAAATCAGCTTCAGAGAATCGAACAGCGAATTAAGGAAATAGAAGAGGAAATTCAAAAATTTGAAGAACAAACAAGCAAACTTACACTTCAATTGAGCAAACCGGAAATCGCTTCAAATCTTGCTAAACTCAATGAAGTTACCAGAAAGCTCGAATATACGGAACAAAAAACTCAAAATCTTTATAAAGAATGGGAAGAATTATCCGCCAGTTAAAAAGCAAAATAATAATTAAAGAAAATAGTCGGAGCGCGGGCATCCTGCCCGCAATGAGCGC
>JALZOE010000513.1 GCA_030857325.1 Acidobacteriota bacterium | reverse complement strand
CCGGTAACCGACCCGATTCCCGAACCGCATCCTGAACCAAATCCTTTTCCGACACCGCCGGAGCCGATTCCCAAACTTCCGCCGGACGTGGTTTTCTAACCGAAACGGGCAGGAAAAGTAAAATTGTCGAACTATATTCAATGCCGATAGCGGTGAGAAAAACATCGAATTTTGAAGGAGCAAATAATGACAAAAACTACCTGGAAATCACACACCACGAGCGGTGAATTAAGTGCCGACGAAAAAAACGATTTGCCACAAAGCGTTTTCGCTTTTCCCAAACAACGCAAAGAACCTTTGACCGACGCTTCGCACGTTCGCAACGCGCTGGCGCGATTCGACCAGGTGAAAGATGTTTCGGACGCAGACCGCGATTCGGCTTTCGCCAATATCAAAAAAGCCGCCGAGCATTACGGCGTGGAAATCAGCGAAAAAGATTGGCGCGAACTCGGCAAAAAGCCGCATACCAAAAACGCGGCGAAATAAATGAATTGGTCGGACGCGCATAAAAATGTGCAACTTGTAGGCGCGGACGGTTGCGGACAACGCGCTGATTTTAAAAATTGTCCGCCTAAGAGGAGAAAACGAAAATGATTGTTTTAGCTCGTAATTGGTGGCTGCTCGCCTTGCGCGGTGTGATTGCCATAATTTTCGGCTTGCTGACGCTCGTTAATCCGGCGGCTTCGCTGGCTGTTCTGGTGCTTCTTTTCGGCGCGTATGCTCTGGTTGACGGAATTTTCGCCATCGTCGCCGTCGCGACTGCGCCTACGGGAAATAAGCGTTGGGATTGGCTGATAGCGGTCTGAATCACCGCACTTTGCCCGCCGATTTGCGCCCGTCGTGGTTTGCGTTTGCCGTGACCGCGCTCGCCGGATTATTCTTTGCGGCGTTTGCCTCTCTTTATTTGCTTCAATTGCTCGGCGTTTTCGGCGGCGCGGATTAGCGGTAGAAAATTTAACCGGGAACATCCCCGAAAAAGCTCCCGGGTTAAATAGTATAACCGACTGCCGGACGAAATTTTGTTGTTCGGCGGCGACCGATATGGACGGCGCGGCTAATAGAACGGCATTGGTCAGTTCGTCCGCGAAGCGTATTGCGGCAAATCCCTTTCAAAATTTTTCCGCAAACTCATAACGGGAATCTCCTGCCGTTATTAATATATGTCCGCCTCGCGGACTTGAAGAAATTAGCGGCAAAATCCGATACAAAATTTTCTGTTTCGAGCAAAGTAACTTTTATTGTTACACTTAGTATTAAATGGCAATGCGACTTGGTTAAACCAAAAAGAAAAATAAATTCACAGAAAACAAGCGGGGAAAATGGCAAAGTTATCCAGGTTAAAATTCGGCGCATTTCAAAACTCATTCGGCAAAAGCGACGAGGACCCGATTCGCGCCGAGCTTTTCAGCGTCGAGCGGCTCGAACAATTCGCGGCGGTTCTCGCCGCCGAACAAAAGGAAGTCGCCCAGCCGAAAATTTTTCGTAAACTTCTTCCGCGTCTTGAAGACAACGGAAAAGTTCTCGTCAGCGCTTACCGTTCTTTAGCCGAAGCGATTCGCAAGGAACGCGCCATCTCTCCGGCGGCTGAATGGCTGGTTGATAATTTTCATATCGTCGAAGAACAACTGCGCGAAATTCGGGAGGATTTACCGAAAAGTTATTACCGCGAACTGCCGAAGCTGACGCAAGGCGATTTTGCGGGCTATCCGCGCATTTACGCCGCCGCGTTAATGCTTGTCGCTCATACCGACAGCCGGCTTGAAGTCGAAACGCTGGAGCGTTTTTTTCGCGCTTATCAAAAAATAACGCCGCTCAACATCGGTGAATTGTGGGCGGTTGCCATTACTTTGCGGCTCGCGCTGGTCGAAAATTTGCGCCGACTTGCTTCGCGCATCGTCGTTTCACGCGAAGAGCGCGAGACGGCGGACGCGCTCGCCGACGAACTGATCGAGATAGCCGCGCGGCAGCCGAATGAATTACTGCCTTTAATGGTTAAGCGTTTGGGCAAGCGCAAAAAATTCGGGAATGCCTTTATCGCGCAAATCACGCGCCAGCTTCGTGAACAAGACCCGGCAATCGCTCCCGCTTTTGAATGGCTGGAAAACCAACTGCGAAAACAGGGCGAAAGCATCGAGCAAATCGTGCAGGCGGAACATCAACGCCAAGCCGCCACGCAAGTTACCGTCGGCAATGTCATTACAAGTATGCGTCTGCTTTCGACGCTCGATTGGCGCGACTTTTTCGAGAATGTCAGCCTGATTGACCCGCTTTTGAAAACCGACCCGGCGGAGGTTTACGCGGAAATGAATTTTACGACCCGCAATCGTTATCGCGCCGTCATCGAGCGCATCGCCAGGCGCGCGAAAACCGACGAACTGGAAGTAGCCGAGCGCGTCGTAGAACTCGCCCGCTGCGCGGAAAAAAAGAATCGGGCGGACACCCGATATTCGCACGTCGGCTATTATTTGATTGACGAAGGGCTTGCCGAACTAGAAAAAGAATTCGATTATCGTCGTCGTTTTTCCGAATGGACGCGCTGTTTTATCTTGCGACATCCGACAAAAATTTATCTCGGAATGTTGGCGTTTTTGACCGCGCTGATCGTCGCTTTGTTTGTTCTCGCCGCCGCAT
>JALZOE010000512.1 GCA_030857325.1 Acidobacteriota bacterium | reverse complement strand
ATTTTTAACTTTTCTTTTGGAAATGACCGTTATTTCCGGGTTTAGACGGGAAAGTTTTCAACTTTCGTTAAAAACTAGACACTTTATACTGCGAAAAAGTCTCCGTGTCAAAGTTTATTTGAAGTTTTTTTGAAATGACGAAGAAGTCAATGACGAATTTGATAAATAACCGAAAAATAAAGTATTGAAAAGAGTCGAATTGAGATTTACCAACTTATACTTTATTTAATTTTCATTTAATCGAAGGTTGTAACAGTCTGTCGTAAAAAGGTAAATTAAAAATACGAATTTTAATCTAAAAAGGGAGATTTATGGCAGACAATAAACAGGAAGCAATCGATAAATTAATAAGTTTAATCGAAGACATCGATTTTGCGATGCTGACGACGGTCGATACGGATGGCGTTCTGCGCTCGCGTCCGATGTCCACGCAAAAGGCGGAAACCAGCGGCGATTTGTGGTTTTTTACGAGCGACAAAACGCACAAGACCGAAGAAATCGAACGAGACAATCGCGTCAACGTCTCTTATGCCGAGCCACAGGACAACGCTTACGTTTCGGTTTCGGGAACGGCGGAAATCGTTTACGATAAAGCCAAAATGGAAGAACTCTGGAACCCGATTCTCAAAGCGTGGTTTCCCGACGGCTTAGAGACGCCCGGCATTTGCCTTTTGAAAGTCAATGTCGAGCAAGCCGAATACTGGGATTCGTCTTCCAGCACGATAGTTCAGGTTGTCGGTTTCGTCAAAGCGCTCGTTACCGGAAAACGCGCCGACGGCGGCGAGAACGAGAAGATTACTTTATAAAAGAATTTTTAGCCACGAATTACACAAATAACACGAATGAATTCAGGCGTTAGGAATTAGGCTTTAGGTGTTAGAAAAATTCCAAGTCTAAAACCTGATACCTATTTCCTAAAACCTGTTTCTCTTTTTCGTGTTATTTGTGTAATTCGTGGCTGATTTCTTTTTTCATTGAATATTCAGGCGTAAATCGTGGATAATGAAACGAAAGTTTTGTAATCCACATTTTTATTTTGGAGAAAATATGAAAAAGTTTTTCTTTGTGTTCGCTGTTTCGTGCGTTTGTTTTGTTTCGGCTTCGGCGCAGAATTACACGATTCAGCAGTATTTAAATATTCGTTCGGCGAGCGCGCCGACGCTGGCGAATGACGGCAAACGCCTCGCGTATCTGACAAATGTTTCGGGAACGTCGCAAATCTGGATGATTGATTTAGCGAACGGCGCGCCGAAGCAAATCACCGATTATGACGATAATATCGGCTTTGTCGAATGGTCGCCGAACGGAAACGGAATCGTTTTCGGCAAAGCGAAAGGCGGCGACGAAAATACGCAGTTTTTCCGAATGTCGAACGACGGCGCGCAGATAAAGCAATTAACCGACGACCCGAAAGTTCGCCACAATTTCGGCGGTTTCTCCGACGACGGAACAAAAATTTATTACGCTTCAAACAAACGGAATCGCAACTTTTTCGACGTTTACGCGATGGACACGGCAAGCGGCAAGGAAACGCTCCTCTTTCAACAGGACGGCAACAACAGTTTCGCCGCCGCTTCAAAAGACGGAAGCCGCATTATAATTTCGCGTTCGGGAACGGAATTGGGTTTGGACAACGATTTATATCTGGTCGATACGCGCACCAAACAAGCGACGCTTTTAACCGCGCACGAAGGCGCGGCGCAATTCGGCGACGTTAATTTTTTGGACAACAACACAATCGTTTTCGGCACAAACGACAAGCGTGAATTTCTCAGTTTAGCGAAAATGAATCTCGGCACGAAAAACGCGCAGATTCTCGACAACACAAACTGGGATTTGGACGCGACCGCGATTTCCGACAACGGCAGAACTTTTGCTTACACGATTAACCGCGACGGTTTCAGCGAGCTTTACATCGTTGACGCCAAAAGCATCGGCAAAAAATCCGAAGCCGTCAAACTTCCCGCGCAAGGTATCGTCGGCGGCTTGGATTTTTCAAACGACGCGAATAAATTGGCTTTTTCATTTTCAAGCGCGAAATACAATTCCGACGTTTGGACTTACGATTTAAAGACGAAACAACTGGCGCAAATTACAAAAAGCTCGCGTTCCGACATTCCGCAAGCGTCGTTTGTCGAGCCGCAATTGATTAAATTTAAATCTTTCGACGGGCTGGAAATTCCGGCTTGGTATTACAGACCCGAAAAAATTGTTCAAAAATTGAATACCCAAGCCGGTAATTTTAGTATCGGCGTTCGTCCTACTAAAAATCTTCCCGTAATCGTTTCCGTTCACGGCGGACCCGAAGGGCAGGAGCGTCCCGGGTTTAATCCGCTTTATCAATATTATCTGTCGCGCGGCTACGCGATTTTAGCGACGAACGTGCGCGGCTCGACCGGCTACGGCAAAACTTTTACGCATCTCGACGACGTGCGAAAGCGCGAAGATTCGGTGAAAGATTTGGCTTATTCGGTCGAATGGTTAAAGACGCGGGGCGGCGCAGACCCGAAACGCATCGCCGTGATGGGCGGCAGCTACGGCGGTTATATGACGCTCGCGGCGATTACGCTTTATCCCGATTTGTGGGCGGCGGCGGTCAATACGGTCGGCATCGCCAATTGGGAAAGTTTTTTGAAAAAC
>JALZOE010000511.1 GCA_030857325.1 Acidobacteriota bacterium | reverse complement strand
GGTTACACGGGATTTTTCGGGGCTTTCGGAAAAAGAGGTTGATTATGACAATGATTAGGATGGTTAACGAAGAAAAAAAATCGCAGTATTGGAATCATTTCACGGACGAAATTCACAAAAGTTTCCGCCCAAAAAAGATAACCGATGTGCGGCTAAAACAGATTAAGGAAACGGTCTTGGACGACGATTTTCTTTGGCGGGAAGTTATATCGCGGCACAATGCGTTCGATAAAACACCTGACGAGCTAAAGGAGATGTCGCCGCCCGATTACCAGCACGCGCGGGCGAATTTCTGGGCGATGATTCGTGAGAAAATCCGCCGTCAAGCAGCTGAATTAGCCGCGTAATCCGAACCGCCCATATGGTGAAATCTTTCTTCGAGAGTTTTTTGAGAAAATGCGCGTGTTGAGTCGGGTCAAATGAAATATAAAATTAACGAAACGGTTTTAAATATTATGGAAGCGGGCGTTGAAAATTATCATAAATCGCGCCCGACACTGGTTTTTCTGCATTATTTCGGCGGCTCTTCGAGAGCGTGGACGGAAGTCATCGAACGGCTTGCAAAGGATTTTCACTGCGTCGCGCCGGATTTGCGCGGCTTCGGCGCGTCGGACGCGCTTTCTACGGCGGAAAATTTCGCGGTCAAAGATTACGCCGACGATATTGAATGTTTGATTCGGGTGCTGACGATTGAAAATTACGTTTTAATCGGTCATTCGATGGGCGGCAAAATCGCGCTCGCTCTTGCCGCGAGACAACCCGAAGGCTTGCAGTCTTTAATTTTGCTCGCGCCGTCGCCGCCGTCGCCTGAACCGATAAAAGAAGAGACGCGAGCAAAGCAACTCGCTTCGCACGGCAATCGCTGCGTCGCCACCGAGACGATTTGCCAAGCCGCCGGCGGAAAATTATGCGGCGCGAGTTTCGAGAGCGCGATAAATGACAGTTTGAGAACTTCGGAAGCGGCTTGGAAATGGTGGCTGGAGTCGGGCAGCCTTGAAGACATTTCATCAGAAGTCGGGCAAATCAATGTTCCGGTTTTAATTGCGGCGGGTGAAAAGGATGAGGCGATGACGCCGAAACTTCTCAAAAACGAAATCGTGCGCCCCATTGAAAACGCGCGTCTGGTCGTCGTCGCGGAAGGCAAACATCTGCTGCCGCTCGAAGCGCCTGAAAAGATTGCCGATTTGATTCGGGAGCATTGCGAAAATCGCGTCAAAGATGACGACGAATCCTTTAATAAAAGCAACGACACGGAGAGTAAATTTTATGGCGGAACGGGAAAACAAACAATCATTGAAAGAACGACCATCCGGTGAGGAAATCTTTGCAGGTTACAAGGGCGGCGAAGAAATGCCGCTCGCTTCATACGCGGCTTTGCTCGGAATTTACAACGCGGCGTTTCTGGCATTGCTGCTCGCGGCGCAAAAATCCGAAGACCGATTGCCTGCAAAAATCAATTTCGCCGATTTACTTTTACTGGGCGTGGCGACTCACAAATTAAGCCGGATTATTGCTAAAGACCGCGTAACGAGTCCGCTTCGCGCGCCGTTCACCGAATACGTCGAACCAGCTGGACAAAGCGAAATCAAAGAAAAAGTGCGCGGGACGGGAATGCGGCGCGCCGTCGGCGATTTGATAACTTGCCCGTGGTGTTTAAGCCCGTGGGTTGCCGCCGGTTTAGCTTTCGGTTTTGTTTTCAAACCGCGTGCCGCACGTTTTGTCGCCGGGATTTTCGCCGCCTCGACCGTTTCGGATTTTCTGCATCACGCCGCCGATGCGGTGAAAGAGAAAAGCGAATAAAAACTTGTGGAAAATTTAGAAAAATCAGTTGTCGCCATCGCGCACACAAAGGAAAAACATCGCTCGCCGGAGAGAGTTCTGCAAGTTGTCCGCGAAGCGATTGACCTTTTGGGCGGAATGGCGAAATTCGTCAAAGCCGGAAATACGGTTTTGATAAAGCCGAATCAGACGGTTTTTTATTCGGCGGAAGAAGGCTGCACGACCGACCCGCTGGTGGTCGGCGCGATTCAATCCTAAACCGATTCCGGGAACTTCTTCCGCGCTCGCTTTCGTTCCGCCGCCCGCGTTGTTTCCGCGATAAAATTTCTCGAAGACGCGCGTCAAATCCTGAGCGGCGATGCCGCGTCCCGTGTCTTCGATTTCGATGGCGACTTCATCGCCGATTGCTGTGGTGCGAAGCGTGATGCGCCCGTTTTCCGGCGTGAATTTTATCGCGTTTTCGGCAATCGCGCACAATGCGCGGCGCAATGCGCTGTGGTCAGCCAGAATAACGGGAAGGTTCGCAGCGATTTCAATCGAGATTTTTTGATTGTGTCGTTCGGCTTCGCCCCGAAACAGTTTTTCGCAGGCGCGAACGACTTCCGCCGCGTTTGTCGGCTTCAACTCGATTTGCGCGCCGCCCGCTTTGATACGCGATAAATCGAGCAGATTCAACACCAAATCAATTTCGCGGTCGCATTCCGAAGCGATGTCCGCCAGATATTCTTCGCGTTCCGTTTCGGTCATCTCGCGCCGCTGCAAAACGCGCGTCAAGGTTTTTATCGTCGTCAGAGGCGTGCGCAGTTCGTGCGAAACGGCGGCGAGAAATTCGTCTTTGACAGCGTTGGCGCGTTCGGCTTCG
>JALZOE010000510.1 GCA_030857325.1 Acidobacteriota bacterium | reverse complement strand
GATATTTCTTTGTCAACAAGGGCTTGATTTTAGCCGCCGACAACGAATCGGAACTGGCAGGCGTGATGGCGCACGAAATCGCGCACGTTACGGCGCGCCACGCGATGGAAAATCAAGGCAAAGGACAGTTGATAAATTACGGAATGCTGGCGGGAATCATATTCGGCGGACCGATTGCCAGCACGGTTTTGCAGAATGCCGGTGGAATTTTCGGTCAGCTCGCAATGCTTAAATTCACGCGCGCCGCCGAAGAGGAAGCCGATAAATTAGGCGTTCAATATCTTTACGCGTCCGGCTACGACCCGACCGGAATGTCCACGATGTTTGAAAAACTCGCTTCCAAGAGCAAGAAAAAGCCCGGCAGTTTTTCAAAACTTTTCACGACGCACCCGCAGTCAATCGCAAGACGCGACGCCAGTCTCGCGCTCGTGGCGCGCTTTCCCGAAAAAGAGGAATACGTGCTAAGCACGTCGGAATTTCAGCGCGTCAAAGCTCATTTGCTGCGTCTCTCCAACGCGAAAGCCGGAGTTAAAAGCGATATTGACGACACCGAAAACGGCAGACCGACCTTGAAGCGTCGTCAGCCCGACGCCGATTCGACCACGCCGGACAACGGCGCGAGCGACTCGAGTTCGGACGGCAAATCCACGCCGCCCAAATTAAAGAAGCGCGGCGAGCCTGAACCGACGCCAAGCCCGGAAATGTAAGTTTCAACCGCGTTTTAAAGAAAAAAGAGTAAGGCATTTTGACCTTACTCTTTTTTCTTTAAGTAACAGGACAGAATTATTTTACAGATAAATTAGTGCAGAAACACGCACGATAGTCGAGTGTGTTGTTCCGCCATTACGCGCGTGCGGGCTTCCGCATTTGTAAAACTATTCTGTCCGATTACTTAGCACAAATAAATTTTCTTAACTGGCTGCTTTCGGTTAATTCAACAAATTGCCTTTAACACCGATTGGCAAACTATAGACGGCTTCGCCCGTCGCAACAATCATTTCTCCTTTGCGCGAAAAGCAAAGTCCGACAACGCCCGTTCCCGCCGCGAAAATTTCCGCCGTTTCGCCGTCGGGCAAAATTTTCACGATGCCGTGCCTGCCGCGCAAAGTAGCGGCAACATAAAGATTGCCGTTCGTATCAAAGGCGATTCCCTGCGGTCTGCCCAAACCGCGGTAAAAAACTTCGTCGTATCCGTCCTTGTCGATGCGATAAATCGCGTCGAAGCTCGAAAGTCCGGGCGCGCTGACATACAATTTTTCATCCGTTCCGAACGCCAGGTGATACGCCGAAACGGACGGCTCAAGCAGCGCGAAAGATTCGGCTCTGCCGATTTCCCGAACGCGGTAAATCGTTCCGCTACGGTCGCCGACAAACATCGCGCCGTTTTTGTCGAAAGCGATTCCGGTAGCGATTCCCATCTCCGAGGCGAACGGGACGACTTCTTCGTCGCGGTTGACGCGGCAAACTTCGCCGTCGGCGCGGGCGGTTACGAAAAGCTGTCCGTCCGCGTCAAAAGCAATGCCGGTCGGATTCAGGATTTCGGCGGGCATTTCATCTAAAGTGCCGTCTTTTTCCAGGCGAAAAAGAGTCGCCGGAAGCTGCTGTCCGCGCGCGCCGGAACGGGTTAAAATCACCGAATCGTCCTTCGGGTCAATCGCCGGATTGGCGACGATGTGCAAATCTTCGGCAATTTTCCTGCCGACAGTAATATTAAAGGAATTGCTCCGCTCGCCGTCGCTTTCGAGATGAACTTTGACCTCCGTATTATCGAAATCGTCCGGCACGACCGCTAAAATTCTGGTCGGAGAAGCGCCGACTATACGCGCCGCCTGCCCGTCGAAAAAACAACCGTATTCTTCGAGATTGTTTATCTGAAACGCTTCGCACTCGATTAAAATTTCGCCGCCCGGAATCGCGCGCGGAGGATTGATTCGGATGATTCTGCCTGCTTTGCTCATTATTTCAACTCCATTTATAAGGAAACTTTGATTTTACGACGCGAAACCGAAACTGTCTAATAGCAGGCGGAAAACAAAAATCTTATTTCAGCTAAAAAAACGCCGGAGCGGATATTGCTCGCGGCGTTTTAAGTTAAGCTGAATTATATTTGATTTGCTAGTTTGTTCGTAATTTAAGAAATACATCCCAAGCCCAGCGACCGACTTTCGCTTTTTTAGCGTCCGTTACTTTTGCTTGATATTTGAACCGATTACCAAACTCGTCCGTCCGTTTCGACGCTTTATAATCTAAATCTATCTCCGCAACGTCAAGCGAAGAAGCGGTGTGCAGTTCGCTATGCTCGGAGATGCCGTTATGATTACGGTCTTGCCACAGCCGCAAGCTACTGAGATGGTTTAATTTTTCAAGAGAAATCCAACAAACGTATAGTAAATCGTTTGTCCCTTTGGCAGATGTCCGCTCACGTCATTGTCATCATTTACACATCCTATCCCTATCTGTGAGTAAGCATCTGAGACAAAAACCAATACGATAAGTAATGAACTAAGAGATATAAGTAGTAGGACAATTTCACATCAATCTAAAAAACTACTTTTTACAACAGCTTTATCCGTCATCTTGTTTATAGTAGGCAAGTTAGCTACTAAACAATTAGGTTAAAATAAAATTGTCCGACTACTTAA
>JALZOE010000098.1 GCA_030857325.1 Acidobacteriota bacterium | reverse complement strand
CGAATTTTATGACCATTCCCGCACCGCATTTGTCGCAGATTTCGTCGGTCGGAATTGCACTTTGCTTTTTGTCTTTGATGGCGACTTCGGCGTTTTTCAAATCGACGGAAAATTTATCGTAAAAGCCGTGTAAAGCCGTGCGCCAGTTGAGTTTGCCGTCTTCGATTTCGTCGAGCGCGGTTTCCATCTGCGCCGTATAATCGGTATTGAAAAGTTCTTTAAAACTCTCGACGAGCAAATCGTTGACGGTCGTTCCCAAACCTGTCGGATGAAAACGCCCTTCGAGTTTTTCGACGTATTCGCGGTCTTGAATCGTCGTCATAATCGCCGCGTAAGTCGAAGGTCTGCCGATGCCTTTTTCTTCTAAAACTTTAACGAGCGTCGCTTCCGAATAGCGCGGCGGCGGCTCGGTAAAATGCTGTTCGGGCGTGATTTTATTGAGTTTAAGCTGCTCGCCTTTTCCGACTTGCGGCAAATTGCGTTCTTCGTCGTCGTCCTCGCCTTCAGCCGGTTTTTCGTCGCGTCCTTCCTGGTAAACTTTCAGAAAACCGTCGAATTTCTGAACCGAACCGGAAGCGCGAAACATAAAGCGCCCGGCTTTTATATCGATTGTCGTCTGGTCGAAAATCGCCGATGTCATTTGCGAAGCGACGAATCTTTGCCAGATAAGACGATAAAGTTTAAATTCGTCGGCGTTCAACTGGTTTCGCAAACTTTCCGGCGAGCGGTTGGCATCGGTCGGGCGAATCGCTTCGTGCGCGTCCTGCGCGCCTTTTTTCGATTTGTAAAAATTCGGTTTTTCCGGCAGGTAATCATTGCCGTATTCGCCGCCGATAAACGAGCGAACTTCCGCCAAAGCCGTGTCCGAAACTCGTGTCGAATCCGAGCGCATATAAGTTATAAGTCCAACCAAACCTTCCTTGCCGATTTCCACGCCTTCATATAATTTCTGCGCCGTCATCATCGTGCGTTTGACCGAAAAACCTAATTTGCGCGCCGCTTCCTGCTGTAATTTTGAAGTGATAAACGGCGGCGTCGCGTGGCGTTTGCGCTCTTTGGTCGTTACCGAATCGACGACGAAATTTTCTTTTCCCGCTTCATCGACAATATCTTTCGCCTGTTTTTCTTCCTTTATATGAACTTCGGACTTTTTCAAATCCTGTTCAAAACTTCCGGTTTTAACGGTCTGGTCTTCTATTTTATAAAGTCTGGCATCGAAATTCGGCGGCAGTTTTGCCGAGACATTGGCGGCGATTGTCCAGTATTCAGTTTGGTTAAACGCTTCGATTTCGCGCTCGCGCTCGACAACTAATCGCACCGCAACCGTTTGAACACGTCCTGCCGAAAGTTTTCCGCCGACGGTTTTCCACAAAATCGGCGAAACTTTGTAACCGACTAATCTGTCTAAAATTCGGCGCGTCTGCTGCGCGTCAACCAAATCTTTATTAACCTGTTTCGGTTCTTTGAAAGCGTCTTTAATCGCGTTTTTCGTGATTTCGTTGAACATCACGCGAAAAACCTGTTTTGCCGGGCGCTTCGGCACGATTTCTTCGGCTAAATGCTGGCAAATCGCTTCGCCCTCGCGGTCGGGGTCGGCGGCGAGATAAATCGTGTCGGCTTCTTTCGCCGCTTTTTTCAAATCGGAAACGGTTTTTTTGTTGTTGCGCTTTTTCGTGTCGGGAATAACTTCGTAAGTCGGCTCGAAATTATTTTCGATGTCAACGCCTAAACCTTTCGACGGCAAATCCTTGATATGCCCGATTGAGGCGAGAACTTTGTAATCGCTGCCGAGATATTTGTTAATTGTTTTCGCCTTTGCGGGCGATTCGACGATGACGAGATTTTTTGCCATTTTCTTTTTCTACTTCTGCTAAAGACTATTCCGCCGCGAATCAAACAATAGAATAAGACATTAAACTTGTCTCGTGTCAATGCTTGAAAAATTCGCGGCTCGAAAAAACTACTATTAAATTGTCGCTCAAAACTTTCGTTGTTCGGAAGGTGAAAACTTCTCTTTGGTTGCCATATTTCTGTTGTAACGCTAATACTGCGGGAAAGATTTCACCACGGAGAACACGGAGGAAGAAAATGGTAAATGGTAAATATTTTGGTAAATCATTTCCGTTTTCCATTATCTATTTCTCTGTGTTCTCTGTGTTCTCTGTGTTGAAAATGTCTTTATGTTAAATCTTTCGCGCGTAACGCTTTCCCGCAAGTTCTCGAATCAACTCTTTCATATCCAGAGCAAGCAGCGCGTTCGATAAATCGCCGAAAGACAATTCGCTTTTTTCCAAAAGATAATCGACGTGCGACGGTTCGTCGGGCGAAAGCAGATTCCAGATTCGGCGCTCGTTTACGCTTAAATTTGCGGGAACAAGTTCCGGTTGTTTCGATTTATCTTCAGCAGTTTTTTCGATTTTCGGCGGCAGAATCGCGGCGGAAATTTCCGCCGGTAATTCCGAAACAACATCCTGCCACTGCTGAACGAGCTTTGCGCCGGACTTGATTAAATAATTCGTGCCGAAAGAATTTTTCGACGTGATATTTCCCGGAACTGCCAGAACTTCGCGGTTTTGTTCCATCGCCAGACGCGCCGTTATTAAAGAACCGCTTCGTTCTGACGCTTCGACAATCAAAACGCCCAAACTTAAACCGGAAATTATGCGGTTGCGATACGGGAAATTTTCCGGTATCGGCGGCGTCTCCAGCGGGAATTGTGAAACAATCGCGCCGCCGGTTGCCAGAATCTCGTCAACTAATCGCGCGTTTTCCTTCGGATAAACCTGCCCGATTCCCGTTCCCAAAACGGCAATCGTTCTGCCTTTTCCGCGAATCGCGCCGCGATGCGCCGCCGTGTCTATGCCGCGCGCCAAACCGGAAACGACGCAGACGCCGTTCGCTGCCAAATCACGCGACAACATTTCCGACGCGTTTTCGCCGTAAGTCGAACAGCGCCGTGAACCGACGAGCGCAACGCACGGCGCATCGAAACACGTTTGCCAATCGCCTTTGACATACAAAGTTATCGGCGGGTCGGAGATTTCGCGCAACAAATACGGATAGCTTCCGTCGTCCAAATTCAAAACATCGCCGCCGATTTCCCGGACTCTCGACAACTCATCTTCGGCTTTATCGTGAAACTCGCGTTTTAAGATGCTCTCGACGCTTTCGGCGCGAAGACGCAAAGATTCCAGTTCGCTTCTGGTCGCGTGAAAAACATTCGCCGCCGAACCGAATCGCTCAAGCAGTTTCGTCGCCGCGCGCGGTCCGATTTGCGGCGTCATATTTAAGGAAATCCAATCTTTCATAATCAGGAATTTGGCGGAGGCGTGTGAGAATCGAACTCACCCAAGACTGCTCTCACAGTCTCGCAGACGGTTTTGAAGACCGCGCCGTTCACCAGAACGGATTCGCCTCCGAAAGAAAATATCGGTGAATTAACTTAAGCGTTTCGACGAAAAACTGTCAAGTTTTCTATGGAAAGTTTTTGCCGAAAACGTTTACTTCCAAGTTAAGTTATAAATTTCACTTTCTCTCCGGTTCAGTCGCTTTTCGGCGTTGCTTGACCGTCAAAAACAAGGCGTGTTATTCTTTCTCTTTTACGAAACAAGCGGTTTCGCGCTCGTTTTTCAATAAGCAATTTAATAAAATGATTTAGTCGAAAAATATGTTTTTTCTAGTCTTTGCCGACATTCAGCTTGTGCCGGATGGCACAATCTTTATTCATATCGCGCTGATTCTGCTGATGATTTGGGTGCTTAATCGAACATTTTTCCGACCGATTAACCGCGTTATTCAATCGCGCGAGAAAAACAAAGGCGGGCGTTTCGGCAAAGCGGCTGAAATTCTGCGCGCCGTCGAGGAAAAAAACTCGCGCTACAGTGCTTCGATGCTCGACGCGCGCTCGAAAAGCTACGAATTGATTGAACAGGAAAGAGCCGGAGCGTTAGCCGCGCGCCAAGCCGAACTCGAAACGGTCAGAGCGGAAACCGAGCGGACGACTTCCGTAGAAAAACAGGAATTGAGCCGACAGGCGGCTGAAGCCAAAACGACGATTGCCCGCGAAGCCGAGCAGTTGGCGGAGCGAATCAGTTCGAGCATTCTTAAGTGATAAGTGATGGGTAATAAGTGATGAATTTTGCTTTTACCTATCACCTATCACTTATCGCTTATCACTTATTTATGTTGTCTTTTTTATACAGCTTTATTTTAATTTTTGCCGCCGAAGGGGCGGGCGCAAGCGGCGGTTTTGCCGGTTGGTGGCGCGAAAACGGCGCACCGGTTCTCAATTATCCGGGCTTTGAGGCGTGGAAATTTTTTAATCTCGCCATTTTTATCGCTTTGCTGGTTTATCTTTTGAGAAAACCTGTGAGCAATGCTTTTAAGGCGAAACGCGAAACGATTCGCGCCGAACTCGTCCGTGCCGAGCAGGAACGACAGGCGGCGCTGGCACAGTTGACGGCGACCGAAGCGAAAGTTGCGCGGCTCGAAACCGAAGCGGCGGACATTCAGCAGAAAGCCGTAAATGAAGCTAACGCCGAAAAAATGCGAATCGCCGCGCAGACCGAATTTGAAATTAAAAAACTGCGCGAGCAGGCGCAGAGTGAAATCGAGCGCACGTCGAAACAGGCGCGCGCCGAGCTGAGAAAATTCTCCGCCGAAGAAAGCATCCGTCTGGCGGAAGAAAAAATCAGACGCTCCATCGACCCGGAAAAAGACGCGCGGATTGTCAGAACGAATATTCAATCAATCGGAGGTTTGAGCTAATGAGCGTCGAAACCGTCGCCCGAAGATACGCTTCCGCCTTGGCGGACGTTGTAACGAAAACCGGCGATACGAATAATGTTCAAACGGAACTCCGGCAGTGGGAAGCGATGATGTCGTCCGGCAATGATTTGTCGGAAGTTTTCAGTAATCCGTCGATTCCGCAGGCGAGCAAGGAAAAAGTTCTCGAAAGTTTAATCGCGCGCGCCAATCCGTCGAAAACGACCGCCAATTTCCTGCGTATTCTGGGGAGAAACAATCGCCTGACCGACATCAGCCGAATCAACGAAAAGTTTGCAAGCGTTTTGGAAGAGCGAAGCGGCGTAACTTCGGCGCGGATTACCTCGGCGCGCCCGCTCTCGGAGGCGCAGAAAAGCGAAATTCAAATGAGTTTGGAGCAAATGACGGGCAAACGCATCAGCCCGACTTTTGCCACCGACGAGACGATTATCGGCGGCGTCGTTACCCGAATCGGCTCAACCGTTTACGACGGCTCGGTCAAAACACAGTTAGAAAATTTGAAACAGCAAATGATTAAGAACTAATAGTAAATGGTAAATGCTTAATAAAAGGCGAAATTTACCATTTACCATTCACCATTAAAATTATGGAAGCAATTAAAGCCAACGAAATAAACGAAATTATCCGTTCACAAATTGAAAACTTCGACACGAATATGACCGTCTCCGAAGTCGGAACGGTTATCAAGGTCGGTGACGGGATTGCCGAAATTCACGGTCTTGAGAAAGTAATGGCGGGCGAGCTTATCGAATTTCCGCACGACGTTCGCGGGCTTGCCTTAAACCTCGAAGAAGATAAAGTCGGCGCGGTGTTGTTCGGCGATTTCCAGAAAATCAAGGAAGGCGACGAAGTTAAACGCACCGGGCGCATTATGTCCGTTCCGGTCGGCGACGCGATGATTGGGCGCGTAGTCGATGCTTTGGGAAATCCGATTGACGGAAAAGGCGAGGTTCTGACAAGCGAATTTAACCCGATTGAGCGAATCGCGCCCGGCATTATCGACCGCCAGCCGGTCAAAGAGCCGATGCAGACCGGACTTAAAGCGATTGACGCGATGGTTCCTATCGGTCGCGGGCAGCGCGAGCTTATCATCGGCGACCGCCAGACGGGGAAAACCGCCGTCGCCATCGACGCGATTATCAACCAGAAAGGCAAAGACGTTATCTGCGTCTATGTCGCTATCGGGCAGAAAGCCTCGACCGTCGCACAGGTCGTCAAACGTCTTGAAGATTCGGGCGCGATGGATTACACGGTCGTCGTCGCGGCTTCGGCGTCCGACCCGGCGGCGATGCAGTATCTCGCGCCTTACACGGGCGTTTCAATCGGCGAATATTTCCGCGACACCGGACGCCACGCGCTCACTATTTACGATGATTTATCGAAACAGGCGGCGGCGTATCGTGAAATTTCCCTGCTTTTGCGAAGACCGCCGGGACGCGAAGCATATCCGGGCGACGTTTTTTATCTTCACTCGCGCCTTTTGGAAAGAGCGGCGAAACTGTCGGACGCGCGCGGCGGCGGCAGTTTAACATCGCTCCCGATTATCGAAACGCAGGCGGGGGACATTTCGGCTTATATTCCGACAAACGTAATTTCGATTACCGACGGACAAATCTTTTTGGAAAGCGATTTGTTCAACTCCGGCGTTCGTCCGGCAATCAACGTCGGCAACTCGGTTTCGCGCGTCGGCGGTTCGGCGCAAATCAAAGCGATGAAACAAGTTGCCGGAACGCTCCGCATCGACTTGGCGCAATTCCGCGAGCTTGCCGCGTTCGCTCAATTCGGCTCGGATTTGGACAAATCGACGCAAAACCAGTTAGAGCGCGGACGACGCCTGACCGAAATTTTGAAACAGCCGCAGTATCAGCCGATGGCGGTCGAAAAACAGGTTTTCATTATCTGGACGGTCTCGAACGGTTTGGCGGACGACATCGAAGTCGCCGATTTGAAACGCTTTGAAGACGAGCTTTTCAGCTATGTCGAGAATTCACATCCGGCGGTTTTAACGACGATTCGCGACAAAAAATCAATCGACGACGATTTGAAGGCTTCGATGCGCGAGGCGATTGAAGATTTCAAGGCGACACGCTGGAGCGGCGCGGGCAAAACGGCGACGGCAAATGCGTAAATAAATGTATAAATGCTAAATGCTAAATGCTAAATGGTAAATGAAGAATCTATCTTACATTTACCATTTAGCATTTATTACTTTCCCTAAAAAATATGGCTAGTTTATTAGATATGCGCCGACGTATTAAGTCGGTCAAGAATACGCAGCAGATAACCAAGGCGATGAAAATGGTCGCGGCGGCAAAGCTCAAGCGGGCGACCGACCGTGTTCACGCGGCGCGTCCGTTCGCCGTTAAAATGACCGAAGTTTTGAGCGGTTTAAGCACCAGAATCGGCGACGATTTTTCTCACCCGCTGCTCGACGCGCGCGGCGACGAGAAATATCTAATCGTTTTCGTGACGGCGGACAAAGGTTTGTGCGGCGGTTTTAACACGAATCTGACGAAAGCGGCGCAGAATTTTCTGCGCGAAAATTCTAATAAACAAACCGAGATGATTCCAATCGGACGTAAAGGGCGCGATTTCTTTAAACGCCGCCGGATGACGATTGTCGAAGAATATGTCGGTTTGACCGGAGGCGGGCGCGTCGAACACGGCGACGCTCTTGCTATTGCCGGAAGAATTATCAAAACCTTCACCGAAGATGAAACATTAGACAAAGTTTTCATCGTCTTTACCGAGTTTAAATCGGTTATTTCGCAGGAAATCAGAGTTCAGCAGTTGCTTCCGATTCCGCGTCTCGAAAATCAGGAAACGGAAACGCAGGCAGGCGGCGCGCAAGCCGAATATATTTACGAGCAGCCGGCGAGCGAGATTTTCGGTCGCTTACTGCCGAAACAGGTCGAGACGCAGGTTTACCGCGCGATGCTCGAATCGGTCGCCTCCGAACAGGGCGCGCGAATGACGGCGATGGACAGCGCCTCGAAAAACGCGGGCGAGCTTATCGACACTTTAACCCTGAATATGAACCGCATTCGTCAGGCGGCGATTACCAAGGAAATTATCGAAGT
>JALZOE010000509.1 GCA_030857325.1 Acidobacteriota bacterium | reverse complement strand
GAAATTTCTCGGCTATACGGTCAAAAATACCGTTACCGTTTCGATAAAGAATTTGTCAAAGGTCGGAACGGTGATTGACGCCGCGACAAAAGCAGGCGCAAACAGCGTCGAATCGACGCGCTTCGTCGTGCGCGAAGACAGTCCGGCGCAGGGCGACGCGCTCGCGCTGGCGACGAAACAGGCGATGGCGAAAGCCGAATCAATCGCCAAATCATTAAACGGTCGTGTCGTCCGCGTGGTCGAAACGAACGAGGGCGGCATTCCCGTTCAACCTTCGCCGTCCGGTTATTTGTCAAACGCCGCTTCGATGTCGAATTCAGAAATGTCGGACCTTAAATCCATTTATAGAACGCCGGTCGAAGCCGGTTCGCTGAATATTCATTCGCAAATTGTGCTGGTTGTCGAAATCGAAGCCGAAAAATAAAGTTTCAACTATAATTTCGGGCTTGTTTCAATTTATTTTTTGCGTAAAAATAGGCAACAGAAATCTTGCCCGTTTTTATTTTGGAGAAAATCTATGAAACCGATTCGTATGTTTAGCCGGACGCTTGCCGTTTTGCTGCTTGTATTTTGTTTCGTTCCTGTTTTTGCACAGCAAACCGCCGAACAGCAAAAGGAACTCGCCGAATATATCCGCGACCGATACGCGAAGCGCGAGGTGATGATACCGATGCGCGACGGCGTGCGCCTTTTTACTTCAATTTACGAGCCGAAAAGTCGTTCGCAGAAATATCCGGTTATGCTTTCGCGCACGCCTTACACGGTCGCGCCTTACGGGAAAGACAAAGACGGCAAAGACCAATTTAAAACGTCTTTGGGTCCCGACGAACTGTTTGCCCGCGAGGGTTATATCTTCGTATATCAGGACGTGCGCGGGCGCTGGATGTCGGAAGGACAATTTGAAAACGCGCGTCCTGATATTGCCAACAACACGCCGAAAGACATCGACGAATCGACCGACACTTTCGATACGGTCGAATGGCTTTTGAAAAACACCCAGAACAACAACGGGCGCGTCGGAATATGGGGAATTTCGTATCCGGGATTTTACACGTCGGCGGGAATTATCGACTCGCATCCGGCAATCAAAGCCGCGTCGCCGCAAGCGCCGGTTTCCGATTGGTTTCACGGCGACGATATGCACCACAACGGCGCGCTGTTTCTGGCGCAGAATTACGCTTTCTTCAGAAATTTCGGTCAGCCGCGTCCCGCGCCGACTAACAACAGCGATTATTTGAAAAAATGGACGGGGCGCGACACGCAGGACGGCTACAATTATTTTCTGGAATTGGGCGGCTTGAAGGAAACCGCCGATAGTTACGAAAATGCACTGGGACTACGCATCAAATTCTGGGACGCGATGATGGCGCATCCGAATTACGACCAGTTTTGGAAAGACCGCAACATCCTGCCGAAGCTCAAAAACATTAAAGCGGCGGTGATGACCGTCGGCGGCTGGTTTGACAACGAAAATTTATACGGCGCGCTGAAAACCTACCAGCACATCGAGCGGCAGAATCCGGGAATTTATAACGTGCTGGTCGTCGGACCGTGGTTTCACGGCGGATGGGTGCGCGCCGACGGCGACTGGCTCGGCACGGCTTATTTCGGCGCGAAAACCGGCGTCGATTACCGCGCCAAATACGAGCTGCCGTTTTTCAATCATTTTTTAAAGAACAAAGGCGACATCTCGCAAATCAAGGAAGTAAATTTATTCGACACGGGCGCGAACGTCTGGCGTGAATTTGAGAATTACGAACCGACGAACGGGACGGACACGGCGCTCTATTTGCTTCCGAACGGCAAGCTGTCATTTGATATGCCGAAGGCGGCGAAAGGCGCGGACGGCTATGACGAATACGTTTCAGACCCGATGAAGCCCGTGCCTTATACCCAGAAAATCACGTTGAGTTACCCGCGCGATTTTATGACCGAAGACCAGCGGTTCGCC
This sequence comes from Acidobacteriota bacterium, assembly GCA_030857325.1. Taxonomy (GTDB): domain Bacteria; phylum Acidobacteriota; class Blastocatellia; order Pyrinomonadales; family Pyrinomonadaceae. The sequence continues at coordinate 702 of JALZOE010000509.1, read as the reverse complement.
TCGACGCGCCCCGACGTTCTGACTTATCGAACCGACGTTTTAACCGAAGATATTACGGTTGCGGGCGACATCAAACCGAATCTCGTCGTTTCGTCGTCGGGAACGGATTCGGATTTCGTCGTCAAAATCATCGATGTTTTTCCCGACGATTACAAATATCCCGCAACCGGAAAAACTCTGCCGAACGGCGAGCCGGAACGAGTCAAACCGCCGGAAACTTCCGCCTTTTCCGTGTTTCATCCTGGCGGCTACCAAATGCTTCTGCGCGGCGAGCCGATGCCCACCAGATTCAGAAACAGCTTTGAAAAACCCGAACCGTTAAAGCGGAACATTCCGGCTAAAGTGTCGTTCGTGATGCCCGGCATTATGCACACGTTCAAAAAAGGTCATCGAATTATGGTGCAGATTCAAAGCACGTGGTTTCCGCTCGTCGCGCGCAATCCACAGAAATTTATGCCGAATTATAAACAGGCGACGGCTGCCGATTTTCAAAAAGCGACCCAGCGCGTTTATCGCGGCGGCGCGAACGCTTCGGCAATCGTTCTGCCGATTACAAGGTAAAGTTCAAGTTTAAGGTTCAAAGTTCAAAGTCGATTTCGTTTTTCCGGCTTTGAACCTTAAACTATAAATACCGAAATTTTATTTGAACAACCTTGAACTTTAAACTTTGAACTATAAATTATGCCTTCGACTTCTATTATC
>JALZOE010000508.1 GCA_030857325.1 Acidobacteriota bacterium | reverse complement strand
TCGAGCCGTATATAGAAGGCTCTTGGATGACAAAGCATAACGGCACGTATTATTTACAATATTCCGCGCCCGGCACGATTTGGAAAACTTACGCCGACGGCGTTTATACGTCAAAATCACCGAACAAAGATTTTGTTTATCAGCCGTATAGCCCGTTCTCATATAAGCCCGGCGGCTTCATCGGCAGCGCCGGACACGCCGCGACTTTTCAAGACAAAGCGGGAAATTACTGGCGCGTCGCAACAATGGTGATTTCCGTCGCGCACAAATTTGAACGCCGTTTGGGGATTTTCCCCGCCGGATTCGATGCCGACGGCGTGATGCGGACAAACACTCGTCTCGGCGATTACCCGCAGTTTTTGCCCGGAACGGTTAAAAATCCGCTCGATAAAAATCGAACCGATTGGATGCTTTTATCTTTCGGCAAAAAAGCGACGGCTTCTTCGACGCTCGAAAATCATCCGGTCGAAAACGCCTTTGACGAAGACGTTCGGACTGTTTGGAGCGCCGAATCAAGCGCGAAAGGCGAATGGCTGCAAGTTGATTTGGGCGGAATTGTGGGAATTAATGCCGTGCAAATCAATTTTGCCGAACAGGACGCAAAGGCTTTCGGACGCGCGGAAAAGTTGTTTCAGCAATACACAATCGAGATTTCCGACAACGGCAGAAATTGGAAAACGCTCGTCGATAAAAGCCAAAATCAAAAAGACGCGCCGCACGATTACATCGAGCTTTCAAATGCGGCAAAAGCGCGGTTTCTTAAATTAACCAACTTCCGCGCCGCGAGCGGAAAATTCGCCGTCCGCGATTTGCGCGTTTTCGGAAATGCTTCGCGGGCGAAACCCGCCGAAGTCAAAAATTTTACCGTTCGGCGCAATCCGAACGACGGAAGAAAAGCGGTTTTAAATTGGCAGTCGTCGCCGAACGCCGACGGTTACACAATTCGATTCGGCATTTCGCCGAAAAAACTTTACGGCAGCTATCAAGTCAACAAAGAAAATTCGCTCCGTATGAACGGGCTGAACAAAAACGTCAAATATTATTTCGGCATCGAGGCGTTTAACGCGGGCGGCGCAGCCGAAAGCCGCCGGATAATCAGCGCGGAAAAATAGCGCGATTCGGCGAAAACTTTTTTTCATTTTTTATTTTTTGCGGAAGCCCGCACGAGGTAAGGGCAAAAATCACACTCGACTATAGCGCGTGTTTACGCATTGTGAGAAAGTTCTAAAAGCATTGAAACGGTGAGCGCAAAAATAAATCACGCCGCTAAAATTACGAAGATTTCGACTTCAAAGATGAACATTTTTAACAACAATCCGCCGGAAAATTGCCGTTGGGATGTGGTTTCGCTCGGCGAGGTTCTGCTGCGGTTCGACCCGGAAAACGAACGCATTCACGCGGCGCGTTCGTTTCGCGTGTTCGACGGCGGTGCCGAATATAACGTCGCCCGCAGTCTGGCGAAAGTTTTCAGGCAAAAGACGGCAATCGTAACGGCTTTAGCCGATAACGCGCTCGGTCGCCTTGCCGAAGATTTTATTTTGCAGGGCGGCGTTGACGCCTCGGAAATCCGGTGGCACGAACACGACGGCACAGGCGCGAACACGCGCAACGGAATTTATTTTATCGAGCGCGGTTTCGGTCTGCGTCCGCCGAATTCGTGTTTTGACCGGGCGCATACGGCGGTTTCGCAATTAAAAGCGGGCGATGTTGACTGGCGGCAAATCTTCGGTGAAAAAGGCGCGCGGTGGTTTCACACCGGCGGAGTTTTTACCGCGCTTTCGGAGACGACGCCGAAGACGGCAAACGAAGCGATGCGGATTGCCAAAGAGCGCGGCGCGATTGTTTCATACGATTTGAATTACCGCGATTCTTTGTGGAAAACGCGCGGCGGACGCCAATCAGCCAACAAGCTCAATCGCAAACTTCTGCCGTTTGCCGACGTTGCTTTCGGCGCGTTTGATTTCGACTCGAAATTATCGAATTTCGATGAAAATAAATTTTGCCGCGCCGCTGAAAAAATGACGAACGAGTTTCCTAATCTGAAGGCGGTCGTCTCGACTTTGCGCGAAGTTCATTCGGCGAGCCGCCACGATTTGAGCGCGGTTTGTTTTTATGAAAATCAAATTTATAAAGCCCGCGATTACGAAAACATCGGGGTTTTCGATAGAGTCGGCAGCGGCGACGCTTTTGCCGCCGGTTTTATTTACGGTTCTCTGGCGGGACGCGGCGCGCAGTATTCGGTCGAGTGCGGCGCGGCGCTCGGCGCGCTCTCGATGACGACGCCGGGCGACAACGCGGCGGCGACTCTGCGGGAAGTGGAAAATCTAATCGGCGGCGGCGACGCTATCGCTCGACGATGAAATATAAATGAAAAAAATCGAGATTATCCAAAGAATTAAAGAAACCAAAATTATTCCCGTCATTCGCACTGATTCGGCGGACAAAGCGCGAATAATAATCGAAGCGCTCGTCAAAGGCGGCATCGATGTTTTAGAAGTAACGATGACGATTCCCGGAGCGGTCGATTTGATTGCCGAATTAACCAATCAGTATAAAGAAACGGCGATTATCGGCGCCGGAACGGTTTTAGATAAAGAGACGGCGCAAAAATGTATCGAAGCCGGCGCGGAGTTTATCGTCAGCCCGATTTTGAAT
>JALZOE010000507.1 GCA_030857325.1 Acidobacteriota bacterium | reverse complement strand
CACAGATACGGCACGTCGCGGGCGAGAATTTCCTGCGCTTCAAAATAATAAGCGGCGCGTTTTTGCCGGTCGGTTTCAGAGGCGGCGAGTTCAAAAAGCTCGTCAATGCGCGGGTTGCGATAACTCGCGCCGTTGGAAAACGGAATCGCGCCGATGTTTTGGGAAACAACCGTCCGTTTAACGCCGATGTCCGGGTCGGGTCCGTTCTCGAAAGAAGCGAAACCGAGGTCGAAATCTTTTTTGATATAAACGCGGTCAACCGCCGCGCTGAATTCCATCTGCTCCAAATCAACAATGATGCCGACTTCGCGCAGTTGGTCGCGCACGACCTCGACGACTTTTGCGTAACTCGGCGCATAAACATATTTCAGATGAAACCTTACACCGTCCGAATCACGTATGTAACCGGCTTCTTCAAGCATTTGATTGGCAAGCGGCAAATTTCTCTCATATTTGACGACGTTCGGATTATGCGCCCATTTAAGCGCACTCGAAATCGGACCCGTCGCAATCGTTCCCCTACCGAATGCGATTTTTTCGACAATATAATTTTTATCAATCGCGTAAGCTATCGCCCGCCGGACGCGGACATCGGAGAGCGGCGCACGATTCAGATTAAGCACAACTGTTTCGACTGTGGCAAAGCCTTCTCGTCCTTTGTCATTGATGACGACGTTCGGCAACTTTTTCAAACGCTCGATGTCGAGCGGTGTCGGATTCAGAAAATAATCCGCTTCGCCGTTTTCAAACGCAATCGCCGCCGTCGCGCTGCTCGGCATAACTTTATAGACGATGCGGTCTAAATACGGCTTGCCCGTTTTGAAATACTTTTCATTTTTAATCAATGTCAGATGGTCGCCTTTTGCCCACTCCTGAAATTTAAACGCGCCGCTGCCGACGGGTTTGACATTATAAGGATTGGTCAGCGGATCTGTATTCTCGTAAAGATGTTTGGGCATTACGGGAGCGTTGGTCACGTCAATCAATTGCAGAAATGCGGCGTAAGGACGACTGAATTCAAAAACAACCGTATGTGCGTCGGGCGTTGAAATTTGCCGCAGTTTATCGCCGATTGAAGCGCGTGTCCGTGAGTGATATTTCAAAAGCAATTCTTCAAAAGTAAATTTCACATCCGCCGACGTTACCGGCACGCCGTCGTGAAATTCGGCGTTCGGCGCGAGATAAAAAGTGTAAGTTCGTCCGTCCTTTGACACTTCCCATCGCTCGGCAAGGTCTGGAACAGGATTCAAATTAAAATCTTGCGCGACCAGCCCGCTAAAAATCGAGCCGCAGACGAGATGAACGCCGCCTTGCGTAGTAACTGCCGGATTAAGTCCGCCGGGGTCACCCGTTACGGCGACGACAACAGTTCCGCCGTATTTTGGAGGATTGGCGAAAACGGTAAATGTAAAAATCAAAAAAAGCGTGGCGAATACTTGAAAAGAATTCTTTAGCATAGTGCGAAAAGGGCAAACACCGTAAGTTATTGCGATTTGTTTTTCAAGAGAGTATCATTCAAGTGCGAAAAACCGAAGTATTGGAAATTGTGCAGGATTACAAAAGTTCGCCCGGCAGGAATGAATACAAAGGCGATTAGCTTGCTAAAACTTAAATTTATAAGTCTGCCAAACATTTCGCATCAGAACCGTATTCTTGTTATGATTTTGCTTGCGTGTTCGGCATTTTTTAAGATGTGAGACTTTAAAACTATGAGAAATGAAAATAACGAAATTCGTTTATTACTAAAAAAATTATGGCTTGTTACGGCGGTTTCTTTATTTGCTTTAATAGGTGCGAGTTGTTTTTCAAATCAAAAGACCGATCCGAATCAACTTGTCGAAGGGAATCCGGTTACACAAAGCATTATCAACGACGAAATTCATACTTATACCGCCGAGCTTGAAAAAGAGCAGTTTGTTAATTTATCGGTCGAACAACACGATGTAGATGTGATTACAAAAGTATTCACGCCGACAGGCGAACTCATTGGTGAATTTGATACGCCGACAAGCGGGCGAGGAACCGAACAAATTAGAATCGGTACGGATACTACAGGTGAATACCGCATTGAAATTTATACTCTTTCCGAACGCGCCGAACCCGGCGAATACAAATTGGAAATAGGTGCGTTTCGCCCGATTACCGACCGTGACCAAAAACTTCTCGCCGCCGTGAAACTTCATCAGGAAGCCGATAAATTACGTTCTAAGCCTGAAACTATGCGCAATTCGATTCCGGTTTATGAAAAGGCTTTGCAGATTTGGCGCGAACTCGGCGAAACTTCTGACGAAGGAAATACTTTGCGGGCAATGGGTTTCGCTTACCAAAGGTTAAATGAACTCGAAAAGGCAAAAGAGCATTTCGGGAAAGCATTAGAAATTTGGGAAAGGATTGGCGATTCGCGCTCGGCGGCTTTTACGCACATCATCTTCGGCGTTATACACAAAAAACAAAACGATTATGAAAACGGCTTGAAAGAAGACCTTGCCGCCCAACCGCTCTGGGAACAGGCAGGCGATATGCCAGAATACTCGCAAAATCTCGTGCGAATCGGAAACGATTACATCAAGCTGCAAAATAACGCGGAAGCTCTCGCTTATTTCGAGAAAGCCCTCGAAAACAGCCGTCGTCTCGAACGCAAATCAGTCCAAGCGTATG
>JALZOE010000006.1 GCA_030857325.1 Acidobacteriota bacterium | reverse complement strand
AGCGTGAAATTTTTAATTATTTTAATCGCCGTTTTTAATCGCCAACGCCGGTTATAACTATATTCCCGTTGCCTACGAAGGCGAGGACTTTAAACAAGAAATGGAAACGGCGGTGGTGCAGGCGCTGGCGCTGCCGGGCAATGCGGACGCGGCGGGAACCATCAAATTGAAAATTCGCCGGGTCGCTCTCGCCTACGATATTCCGCCCGACGTATTTATTGACGTTAAACAAGTTAATAATGTTTACCAGGCGCGGGCGGCGTATTTGAAGCAAGTTAAAATTCTACCCTTCGGATTCTACGATTACACATATCAATTCGACCACACGGCATCGCCGACCGGATTTTTAGCCAAATCGACAAATTAACACTAAGCATTGACGGCTGAGGTTGACGGCTTTCGCAAGCCTTGCAGTTGAATTAAACCTTGCGGCGCATCCGCCAGCCAGGTCGTCGGGCAAACTCCGCAGGTCGTGCATTTTTCGACCGCCGGACACGGTTTGCTCGATTTTGCGGCTTGGGCTTTTTCGTGTTCGGTTTTTAAGAATTCAAACGAAAGACCGGAATCGACAATCGACCACGGTAGAAATTCTTCATAAGAGCGGTCGCGGCTCGTGTGAAACGCCGCGTCGATTCCGGTTTCGCGCAACGCCTCGTTCAAATTTCCTTTCATTCGCGCCGCCGATTCGATAACTCTCGAAATTGTCCTGTCACCCGAAGAAAAAAGCGCCTGTTCGTGAGCGATGCGCGCGCTCATCGCGCGAACTTCGACGTTCGGGATTTTCGACAAACCTTTCGAGACGTATTTTAATCTTTGTTTCAACTCTTTTTCGTCGCAAATGGCGTCCCATTGCAGCGGCGTGTTGGGCTTCGGCACAAAACCGTTCAAACTGGGAATAATTTTTCCGGCGCGTCCGAAGCGTTTTCCGGCTTCGAGCATCCGATTTTTGATGCGCTCGACAAGAACAAACATTTCGTCCAAATCTTCCCGCGTTTCGGTCGGCAAACCGACCATTAAATAAAGTTTGACGGTCAACATTCCGCGGTCGAAAACCGCGCCGCAAATATCTACAATCTCGTCGTTGGTCAGATTTTTATTAATAACGCGGCGCAGCCTGTCCGAGCCGGTTTCGGGCGCGACGGCAATTTGCTGGTCGTTCGATTCGACGAGCGCATCAAGTAATTCTTCGGAAATCTGGTCGAGTCTCAAAGAAGAAACGGTAATGCGATAATCCATTTTTCGCAGTTCGCTCAAAATCGTGGAAATTTCAGGATGGTCGCAAACTGCTGTCGAAACAAGCCCGATTTTATTGGTTCTGCCGCGAAATTCGGCGGCTTTCGCCAGAATATCTCTCGCCGGAACGACGCGCGGCGGATAATAATTATAGCCAGCCCAGCAGAAACGACAGCCCTGCGAGCAGCCGCGTGAAATTTCAATTAACAATCTATCGCCCATTTCCGCTTTCGGCGACCAGATGGCGGTCGAAGGCGCGAAAACGTCCTGCTTCATCAGAAAATCAACGACTTCGACTTCGTTGCGTTTAATGGCGCGGCGCAAAGTTCCTTCTTTCGGATTCTGTGAAGCGAGCGCGCGCCCGACTCGTTTCGGCACGCCCGCGTCTTTCGGAATATAATCGAAGACCGTTCCGTCGTCGTTGTAAATTACATCGTAAAGCGACGGCACATAAAAACCGCGTCCGATTTTTGCCAGGCTCAACAAGATTTCGTCTTTCGTTTCGTTTTCAAAAATCGCGTCTGTCAATTGAAACGCGAGAATTTCGCCTTCGCCGACGGCGATAATGTCCGTAAAATCGGCAATCGGTTCTGGATTTAAAAACGAAGCCGCACCGCCCATCACGACGAGCGGGTGAAAATGATTTCTGTCTTTCGCCCAAACCGGAATGCCGGACATTTGCAGCATTCGCGCCATATTCAGATAATCGGTTTCAAATGAAATCGAAAAAGCGACGACATCGAAATCACGAATCGGCGTTTGCGTCTCCAACGACAGCAAAGTCGTATTCGATTTTTCGTATTCGCGCATCTCGTCGGCGTCGGGCAGAAAAACTCTTTCACAGGCGACTTCCGGTATCTTGTTGAAAAGCTCATACATCGTGTGCAGACCGAGATTCGCCATTCCGATGCCATATGTATTCGGGTAACAAAGCGCGATTCTCAAAGTCGCGCCATGCTTCGTCTGCCAGCCGTCTTCCTGCGCGAGTTTTTGTTTGTAACTGTCTGAAATTTTTTTATTCATAGCAAAACATTTAATTATATTCGATTTGCGCGGCTTTCGATTAATTATTTGAAAGGTATTCGATGAAGAAACGTCGATAACGACTGCTTTGAGAATTTATAATCGGGAAAGATTGAAATTACTCGTCTTCCAATCTTTCCTTAACTTCTTTGGCGAGCAGATTTTCGTGTTTGATGCCGACGCGCAGACGACGGTAAACGCTCATAAATTGATTTGCCAGCCAGGGAATAACGAAAAAAGCCAGAATATAACCGCGCCAATCGTCAATCAGCAGGCGAAAGCCGGTTAAAAGCAAAATACATACCGTAACCCAATGGCTGAAACAATATTCGCAGGTGAAAACGTAAAAAAACTTGCGCTGCGGCACGCTGACGCAGTTCTGTTTTTTATCGTCGCAGTATTCGCGCCACTCGCGGAAAATTTCTTCCTGCGTAATCGTCCACGCAATCGAGCCGACAGCCATCGACAAAATTACGAGCCAGAAAATTTGTTCAAAAATAGACATTTTTTATTATTCAAACAATTCGTCAACCGCCATTTTCCAATCGCGCAGGGCAGGTTCGGCATCGGCAATCTCGCCGCGTCTGAAAATTTGCGGTTCGTTCGGTTTATCCCGATGATATGATTTGACGATGTTTTCGCCCAGCAAATCCACGTCCCAAACAACTTCTGTTCCGGCGGCAAAATAATCGCGGCGTTTCTGCGCGATTTCCTTTTCAGCCTTTTCGCCGTAATCGTTTTCACTGCGGACTTCGACGGCGAAAATCGGCGCGCCTTCGAGAAATTTCATTCCGGTTTTTGCGCCGACGTGAAACGCCGCGTCGGGGCTGAATGACTTTCGGTTTGGCAGATTTACCAGAAACCCGACGTTATCGCCGACGGCAAATCCCTGTTTTGTTTGTCGTTGGTAAATCTTCAAACTGAAAAAAATGTTTCCGGCGGCAATGCCGGGTTCGCAGCCTGTTGCCATAAATTCAACCACTTCTCCTTTTACGATTTCTGCTTTACCCTTTGTGCGGTAAAGTTTCTCGACGAGTTCTTCAGTTGTGGCAACCGGATTTTCTAATGTTAAAACTGCCATAGAATGTCTCCGTAAAAACAGATTTGCGGTTTGTAATTGCTGATTATCATTTTAGCAATCACAAACCGCAAATCAAAAATCTAAAATTCCGAAACTATTGTTTGCCTTCCAAAAATGCTTTCAAGCGACGCGAACGCGACGGGTGACGCAACTTTCTCAAGGCTTTGGCTTCGATTTGGCGGATGCGCTCGCGGGTTACGGCGAAATGCTGTCCGACTTCTTCGAGCGTGTGTTCCGAGCCGGTGTTTCCCAGACCGAAACGCATCTTGATAACTTTTTCTTCACGCGGCGTGAGCGTTGCGAGAACTTCGTCCGTTATTTCGCGCAGGTTCGCAAACGTAACCGATTCGGACGGGTTCAGGATTGATTTGTCTTCGATAAAATCGCCCAAATGCGAATCTTCTTCTTCGCCGATTGGCGTTTCCAAACTGATTGGCTCTTGCGCGATTTTCAAAACCTTGCGGACTTTGGAAACCGGAATGTCCATTTTCTTGGCGATTTCTTCGCTCGTCGGCTCGCGTCCCAATTCCTGAACGAGCGAGCGCGACGTGCGAATCAGCTTGTTAATCGTCTCAATCATATGGACGGGAATGCGAATCGTGCGGGCTTGGTCGGCAATCGCGCGCGTAATCGCCTGGCGAATCCACCACGTCGCGTAAGTCGAAAATTTGTAGCCGCGCCGCCACTCGAATTTATCGACGGCTTTCATCAAACCGATGTTGCCTTCCTGAATCAAATCGAGAAACTGCAAACCGCGATTCGTATATTTTTTGGCGATTGAAACGACGAGCCGCAAGTTGGCTTCGACCAATTCGCGTTTCGCTTGATTCGTCGCCGTCTCGCCGATGAGAATCGTTTGCAGCGAGCGTTTTATCTCGACCGGCGCGAGATGATATTTTTCTTCGATGTCCGCCAGCTTTTTGCGTCCGTCGGAGATTTTGCGCGCCGATTCTTTTTTACTTTCGGCGGAGACTTTGCTTTCGAGTCTTTCTTCAGCGGTGTTGATTTCGCGCTCGGTTTTGCGAATTTCTTCGGAAACTTTGCGAATCGCGCCGATAAGCAATTGCATTGCCCGTTCGGTTAAATTGAGATTTTTGATTTCCTGAGAAATTTCCAGACGCATTCGCGCCACCTGTCGTTTCAGGGCGAGAAGTTTTTTCGACGATTTGCCTTTCAATTTCTTCTGTTCTTCGCGCAATTCGCCGAGCGCCTTGAGCGCGTTGTTGTAATTTCCGCGAATGTTTTCGATGCCTTCAATCGTCCAGCGCAAGTATTCTTCGGCTTTGTCTTCCTCGCCGGTCAACTCCGCCTGTTCGGAAAAGCTGACGGTTTCCCGAATGCTGCCTTTGCCGCTTTCGAGCAGCGCGCCGATTTCAATTAGCCGTTCGACGGCAATGGGAGAGCGCGAAATCGCCTTTCGCGTTTTTATCTGCCCGCGTTCGATTCTCTGGGCAATCGTAACTTCGCCTTCGCGCGTTAAAAGCGGAACGATTCCCATTTCGCGCAGGTAAAGCCGCACCGGGTCATTCGATTTATCGACCTGTCCGGCTGATAAATCCAAATCCAAATCGTCTTCGTCAATCGGTTCATCCTCGTCGAGCGCCAGCGTCGCCGCCTGTTCGAGCAATTGCGCGTCCGTGTCGGCGACCGAAATATTCGCGCCTTCGAGCCGTGTTAAAACGTCTTCGATGTCGTCGGGCGACATCATTTTGTTGGGAATTTCTCGATTAAGCTCGTCGAAACTCAGAAACTTTTTGCGTCTTCCGAGCGCCACGAGCCGGTCCATTAAATCTTCTTTTTCGTCGTAGTCTGCCATAATTTGTATTAAATTGATTTTGATTAAAACTTGCATTATACCGTTGTTCGAGAAATTTTCTAAACGCGAAACGGCAATAATAAAAAAATGTTTTAATCGTGAGATTTTTAGATGCGAATGCGCGAAAACAGGCAATTTTAGTTCGTGTTTGCCGCCAGAATCTTCATTTCCAAATCGCGTTTGAGGCGCGCTAAATTTATTTGTTCCATCACGAGTTCGTCGCGCAAAGCAATATCGCCGGTTTGTTCGGCGAAAACCAACTCCTGGCTGATGTCCAAAATTCGGCGCGAAATCGCCATTCCGCGCATGGTCGCCACGCAGTTTTCGGCTTCCGTTAAAACTTCGTCAATCGCTTCGTCGGCTTCGCGCGCCGGTTCGCTCAACAAAAGAATCGAAATAAAGTCGCTCGCCGCCGGGTCGTCTTCGACGAGCGCGAGCAGATTTTCGGGGTTAATCTCCGAGCCGATTTCACGCAGCGCGAGAAATGCGCGAAAAACTTCCGTCGTTCCGAGTTGTTCGTAATCGGTCGCTTCGAGCGCGGGCAAAATCATCTCGCGCAGTTCGTGGTCGTAAACCAGCAATTCAAGCAATCTTTGTTCGGCGACGGTCGGTTTCGTCGTGTTCCTTTTAATGACGAATTTTTTAACGTCGAGTTTGGCTTCGTCCGGTTTATCGTTTGATTTGTTTGTGTTGTCGCGCCTTCCGAAATCCTTTTCGTTTTTTTGAATCTCTTTCCACAGATAACCTTCGGTAACTTTATCGTCAATCTGAAAAAAACGAAGCGTCTGTTTCAAAGTTTCGCGCCGTTCAATCACATTGCGAATCGCCGCCAAAACCGGCAGAATTTCTTCAATCGCTTCGGCTTTCGCTTTCGGCGAATTCAAATTTCGCTCGCGCGCCAGATTATCCAGAACAAACTGCAAATACGGAAAAGCATTTCCGCGCAACGAGTTATAACTTTCCGCGCCGTTTGCCTTCAAAAAATCGTCCGGGTCTTGACCGTCCGGCAAAACAAGAACTTTCGTTTCAAAATCATCGGCAAGAAGCGTTTCAATCGCCCGCCGCGCCGCTTTGACGCCGGCTTTGTCGCCGTCGTAATTGATAACGATTTTTTTCGTAAACCTGCCCAAAAGCCTCGATTGTTCCGGCGTGAAAGCCGTTCCCAAACTCGCCGCCGTGTTTTTGATTCCGTATTGATAAAGCGCGATTAAATCCAAATAACCCTCAACCAGAATCGCAAATTTCTTCTGCCGGATTTCTTCTTTCGATTGAAAAAGCCCGTAAAGATGCTCGCCTTTGACATACGCCGGAGTTTCGGGTGAATTCAAATATTTCGGCTCGCCCGTCGCTAAAATGCGCGCGCCGAACGCAATCGGATTTCCCGAAACGTCAAGAACCGGAAACATTATGCGCCCGCGAAAACGGTCGTAAACTCGTTTCTTTTCTTCGTTTATCGAAACCAGACCGCTCGTTTCAATCAACTTCTCGTCCGCGCCTTTTTCCTTCAAAAGCGACATCGCGGCGTCCCAACTGTCGGGCGCGAAACCGATGCGAAATGCTTTTTGAGTTTCAACGGAAATCTCGCGCTTTTTCAAATACTCTCGCGCCGCTTTTGAATCTTCGTTGCCGTCCTGAAGATGATTTTCCCAAAACTCAAGCGCGTAATTATTTAGTTCAATTACCTGGTCGGCAATCGCCTTTTTCTCTTCCTTGCGCTTTTTATTCCGCTCGTATTTCTCGTCGTCAATCGGCTCGGGCAGCGGAACGCCCGAAATTTCCGCCACGCGAGCTATGGCTTCGGGGAAATTCAAACCTTCCATCTCCATCACGAAATTAAACGCCGAACCGCCTTTCCCGCACCCGAAACATTTATAGAACCCCTTCGCCGGATTAACCGAAAAACTCGGCGTCTTCTCCTGATGAAACGGACAGCAGCCCATCCAGTTCGCGCCCTTTTTCTTGAGCGGCGCATACGGCTCGATAATCCGCACAAGGTCGGCGCGCGATTTCAATTCGTCAATGAAATGTTGCTCGTAAAGCATTAGTTTTTGATTTGATTTGATTTCGGGTTTCGGCACGGGCGGCTTATCATTTTTCGGAACAAGCCAAAATTCAATTTCAGGTTCTTCACGATTTCCCGCCGTATATTGTTTTCAATCGAGTTCGCGGAACTTTGAAATCTCTGACCAATTCTTTCAAAGCAAAATTTGCAATTTTAGCGGCGCGATTTTCTCCTTTTCCGAATTTAGTGTAAACAATTAAATAGCCATTCAAATCTTGATTGGAAAGCAAAACTTTTTCGCTTCGGCGAAAAACTGTTGACGCGCCAACACAAAATCCAAAATGATGTCCGTGTCAAGCAAAACTCGCATCATTTGTATTTCTCCGAAAGACGCTCGTAATACATCGCGCGTTTCTTCTTTAGTCATCGGCGGATTTTCCATTTTAAATCAGCCAGCCAAATCTTCGACAATCGCTATTCTTTCTTCAACGGAAAGCTCCTTTTCATTGTGGTTCTTGGGATTTTCCCGTAAATCTTCGCGGACGGAGCGCGAAACCCTTTCGATAATTTCGACTCTTTCGGCAATCGGAAGATGAATTATTTGTTCGATTAATTCAATTTGCATTTTGTTAATCTCCTTTTTATTGTTTCAATTCCGCTATTGTAGCACCTTGTCCGCCCTGGTCTGACGGCGCGAAGGCGAAGCGTTCGACGTGCGGATGACCTTTTAGAAAATGGTGGACGAAGTTTTTCAGCGCGCCCGTGCCGAAGCCGTGAATGATTCGCACGCGCGGCAACGCCGATAAATAGGCTTCGTCTAAAAAGCGGTCAACTTCGTATTCGGCATCGCTGGTTGTTTTGCCGATTAAGTTTAATTCGGCGTTCGCGTCTTCGGTGTCGAGCCGTAAGTTTGAATCCTTCACCTGATTTTGCAGCTTTTCGCCGAGCGATTGGGCTTTCGGTTTTTCTTCATCGACAACCGTCTGCAAATTTGAAATTTTTTCGCGCAGACGCATTCCGCCAACCAAAACTTCGGCGATTTCCTTGTCCATTCGTTCGACGACGCCGACGTTGCCGAAACTCGTGCGGACTTTTGAACCGATTGAAATTGGTCGGTCTTCAATGTTTGGGCTTTGGTCTTGGTTTCGCTGAACGCTGAACGCTGAACGCTGAACGCCTTTCTTCGGATTTTGCATTTGAGACAAAACGGCGCGGTTGAGTTCGGCTTTTCGGGCTAATCTTTCTTTGTCGAGTTTTGCTTTCAGCGCTTTGTCTTCGATTGTCTGGACGAACGCTTTTGATTGGCGTTCAAAGCCGGCGATTGTTTCGTTTAATTCCTGTTCAAACTGGCGCTGGCGTTCCTTTTCTTTTTTTCGGGCTTCGATGTCTAAAAGCGCGTATTTCTTGGCTGTAATTTCGCGTTCTTCTTCGAGAGCAACGCGCAAATCTTCGGCGTTTCTGGTTTCGGTTTGCAGTTTTCGCAAATAACTTTCGGCTTCCTGCGCGGAAACGTCGAGATTTTCACGCGCTTTTTCGATGACCGAATCGCGGATGCCGAAACGCCGGGCAATTTCAATTCCCGAAGACGCGCCGGCTAAACCAACCAATAAACGATACGTCGGCTGCAAAGTTTTTTCGTTGAATTCGACCGAAGCGTTGACGACGTTTTCGTCATTCGCTGCATAAATTTTCAAACCTTTGTAATGCGTCGAAGCAATCAATTGTGCGCCGCAGACGCGCCGGAAATAATCGACAATCGCCACGCCCAATGCCGAACCTTCTTCGGGGTCAGTTCCCGTGCCGACTTCATCCAATAAAACGAGCGACGGCGAATGGCATTCGCGCATCATTTCGGCGATGTTCGAGATGTGCGAAGAAAACGTCGAAAGATTCGCCGATAAAGATTGATGGTCGCCGATGTCCGCCAGAATCGATTGGTAAAAGGGAATCCGCGCGTCTTTTGCCGGAACGGGCAAACCGGAAATCGCCATTAAACTCAGCAATCCGGCGGTTTTCAGCACAACGGTTTTGCCGCCCGCGTTCGCGCCGGAGATTATCATCACGCCTTTTTCTTTCGTGAGCGCGAATGTTACGGGAACGATTTCGTATTCGCTCTCGCGCAAATTTTCTTCCAATAACGGATGACGCGCTTCGACTAAATCCAAAGTTTCGTCGTCGGAAATCGTCGGCACGATGGCTTTGAATTTTCGGGCGAATTCAGCTTTCGCTTTGACGAAATCCAATTCCGCAACCGTTTCGACGGCGGTTTCGATTGCCGGAAGATTTTGGCGCAGTTCTTCGGTCAGCGAAAATAAAATTCTGGCTACTTCGCGTTCTTCTTTACCTTTGAGGTTTTGCAGTTCGTTGTTCGCCTCAATCGCTTCGAGCGGTTCGATGAAAACCGTCGCGCCGGAGGACGAAAAGCCGTGCGCGACGCCCGCGACTCGTCCGCGAAAATCGGCTTTGACCGGAACGACGAAACGCTCGTTGCGCTGGGTTACGATTTCGTCCTGAATCGCGCCTGAATTGTTTCGCATCAGACTTTCGAGCGATTTTTGCAGGCGCGTTCGCTGGTTGTTTATCTCGCGGCGAATCTGCGCTAGTTCCGGCGAAGCGTTGTCGTCAATCTCGCCCGACGGCAGCAGTTTTTTATTGATACGATTCAAGACTTCGAGCAAGTGAGCGGGCAGATTTTCAACCGTCGCCCAGAGCGTCGGCACAAATTCCCGTTCCGGCGCGATGACCGAGCGCGCAAACAACGCCTGATTGCCGAGTCTGGTGATCTCAAGCATCGAAATCGGGTCGAGCGTCGCGTTCCTTATCCTTAGGGTCGCAACCGCGTTCGACGGGTCGGCAAGGTCGGAAAAACGCCACGAAATTTGTTTTTCGCTCAAAACAAAAGTCTCCGCGACGGCGCGCAAATCCCGTTCAAGTTCGAACCGATTCGTGAGCGGCTGCAAGTTATCGAGCCTCGCTTTGCCCATCGTCGTCTGCGCGTGGCGGGCGACGAGAGCGAGCAGTTTTCCGTATTCTAAAGTCGTCAGCGATTGCATATTTTCGATTGTTCGTTAATCACTTGTCGTGATGCCTCGAAACTTTCCCTTTTCATAGATATACGAAGAACCGCCTTTCTCGAAATAACCGGAAAATATAGCGTCATTTTTATAGATGAAGTTTTTATCTGTTCCATAATCGTAACCTTTTTCACCCTTCTTAATAAGAGTGATATATTCACCTCCGTCGTCCACCATATAAAACTTTAACCTGTCCCCATTTTTTAGAAAGGCGACAACATATATGTTATGTCCGACAGGATTGCCATCTTCGCCTAATGCAACACCGTGTTCAATAATTACCGCATAATCCGATTGACCGTTTCCATCAAAATCGCCGCTGATAAACTCAGGACGAGTATCTGCCGAGATATTTTCTCTAAGATACCTGTGAATTCCTTCATCGACTTTCGGAAACCGCCAGCCCGAAAACCGTTTGTCCAATTCGGCTCTGACAATCGAAGGCAGTTGTTCCGGTTTCAAGCCATAATCATCAACGTCTTTATTGTTAATGTTTTCGTTTGAATAACCTCGAAGGTTTGAATTTTGCTCGGTCGCAGATTGTTGACTGCTATTGTTATTTTGATTTCTTTGACTTTCAATGGTTTGCTCTTTAACTTCACAAGATGTCATTAAAAAAGAAAAGCCAATAAGCGATATTTTTATAATTGTGTTAATCATTTTCCTGCCTTTCTAATTACTCAAACGCTGATATTGTACGGATAATACTGCCGCTGAAAGAAAACCAAAGATAGTTTCGAGCAACAGTTCCTTTATTAAATTCACATTAATCTGCACTTAATTTTTACAGTGAAGATTTTCACGCAACGACTTCGACGCCTTTCCAAAATGCGACGTGGTTTATTTGCTTTGGCTCCATAGTCATTTGCCGGAATAAGCGTCGGAATATTTCTGAAATTCGATTTCCGCGTTTTTATTTCCTCCCGCTTCATAGGCGCGTTTGGTGATAGACTTTATACTGTTTGCTCCGCCTCTGAATCCTCTTTTCCATGTCGCGCTCTGCTCGTCGGGCGGCGATAATTCTTTCATTTCATTGAGCGTTTTGATGACCGCTTCGATGCCGCCTTGTCGATTGGATTCTTTAAGACTTTCGAGAATCGTTTTGATTCCCATCTTGACTCCGGCTAATTGCTGTGCGGAATTTGAAAGGTCTTTGCCCCAAGTGCTGCCGTCGGTAAATTCGATGAAGTCGACGGCTAGTTTGAAGTTTTCCCGAACTTGGGATGAACCCGGTTCAACCAAGGTTGAACTTGATTCTCCGATTTGTTCGTTAGAAAATTGATTCGGTTTAAAAATTCCGGCAGCCGATAACTTATAACTAAACACAACTGAACCCAAATCGGTATCGAATTCGCCGCTGAATTCTCGAAGGGTATAAGCTCGAATCGTTTTGTCGCCGACGTTTTGAAGAGTAAAATCAACCGTCAGATTTTCCCATTCCCGCCCCATATTATCCGTCGATTTTTTCGACTGCGGAACAACATTTATAATCTGTAAAAGCGAGTCGGGCTGCGGATAAACCAAAATTTTCGTCTGAGCAGAAGCGTCGAGAGCGAAAATCAAAAACAACGCGAAAACAATCTTCAGAAAAAAGATTCGTTTCATAAAATTTACCTGCCTCCAAATTTAGCTTTATCTTACGCCACAAAAAAATCAAAAGGAAGCCTTTTTCTCATGACAGTTCAATGTTGAATTTACAAAAATCCTTTATGTGACGACTTCAACGCCTTTCCAAAACGCGACGTGATTTTCAATCTCTTTGGCTTCCGTTTTCGGTGTCGGGTAAAACCAAGCCGCGTCTTTGTTTGTTTTGCCGTTTGCTTCGACATCGTAATAACTCGCCGTGCCTTTCCAGCCGCAAACCGTGTTTGTCTCGCTCGGTTTGAAATATTCTTTGTTTATCGAGTCTGCGGGAAAATAATGATTTCCTTCGACGACGATTGTTTCGTCGCTTTCGGCTAAAACGACGTTGTTCCAGATTGCTTTCATAATTTTAGGTTTTAGGAATTAGGTTTTAGGTGCTAGGTAAGAAGTGTAAGATTTCGGGTTTTAACTGACACCTGATTCCTAAAACCTGAAACCTTTTTTCAATTTGTCGCCAGAAATCTTTCGCGCACCTCCGGCGACGGCAGCATACAGGCTTCTTGTTTGCCGAACATTTTGTAGCGGTATTTGGCGAAAAGTTTGTAAAAAACGTCTCTGATAAAACTCGGCACGACTGTAAAACCGTAAAACCAAGACCAGTAACCGCTGAGTTTTCGGGCGATTCTTAAAGCGGCGGTCGTGCGCGTGTAAACTTTGCCGTCTTCGATTAAAACGACCGAATCGGTTTCGATTTTATCGACACCGTTGTCCCGTAAAAGTTTTTCGCCGACTTCCGACTGTAAGGGCGCGAATTTGAAATGTTTTTCCGGGTCGCGCTCGATAATGAAATTGACCGAACCGTTACAAAAGTTGCAAACTCCGTCGAATAAAATAATTGCGCTCATAATGTTTAATGGTAAATCTTTAATGAAAAATGGTAAATGTTAGCGCCGCGCTTTTCAGATTTGAAACCTTTTGGTTTATACTTTCGTAACAAACGACTGCAAGTTTCAAAGTTTACTTCCAATAATTTATGAAAATGTTATTTCTGCGTTTCGGAATCGCTCTTTTTGCGACCGCCGTTTTGAGTTTGTCGGTTTTCGCGCAAAACCGCGCCGAAACTTTTGCCATTACGAATGCCCGCATCGTTACCGTATCCGGCGCGCCGATTGAGCGCGGAACAATAATTCTGCGTGGTGGTTTAATTGAATCGGTCGGCGCAAACGTCCGCGTTCCCGCCGACGCGCGTGTTATCGACGGCGCGGGTTTGACGGTTTATCCCGGATTTTTCGACGCTTACACGAATCTCGGTTTAGCGCCAGCCGCCCTGACTTTGCCGCGTCCGGCGACGCCCGGAGTTGTGCAAATTCAACAAGCGCAGCAAGCCGCTCAACCGCAGTCAAATTCAAATTACCCGAACGGTTTACAGCCGGAAAAGAGCGTCGTCGAACAGCTTCGCGCCGGTGAAGCGCAGTTTGAAACGGCGCGCAGCAACGGTTTTACGACGGCTTTGACCGTCGGGCGCGAAGGAATTTTTAACGGTCAATCGGCGCTGATAAATCTGGCTGGCGATTCGGTTTCGGCGATGATTGTGCGCGCTCCGGTGGCGGAACACGTTACGTTTCGCACGCTCGGAAATGTTTATCCGCAATCTTTATTAGGAACTTTTTCGGCAATGCGGCAGATGTTTTTCGACGCGCAGCGGTTCGACCAGATGAAGAAAATGTATGACGCCAATCCGCGCGGAATTCGCCGCCCCGAAGCCGACGCTTCGCTCGAAGCGCTGCTGCCGGTAATAAACGGCACAATGCCGATTGTTTTTAACGCGAATACCGAACGCGAAATCGTGCGCGTGCTTGATTTGGCGCAGCAGTTTAACTTGAAGGCGATTATCTCCGGCGGGCAGGAGGCTTGGAAACAATCGGCGCGTCTGAAAAGACAAAACGTGCCGGTTCTGCTCTCGCTCAATTTTCCGAAGCGCACCGCCGTCGCTTCGCCGGAAGCCGACGCCGAAACGGTGGAAATTCTGCGTCTGCGCGCCGAAACGCCGAAAGGCGCGGCGAGACTCGCGCAGGCGGGCGTCAAATTCGCTTTTCAATCGGGGGCGCTGACGAATCTGAGCGACTTTCTGGCAAACGCCAATAAAGCGACCGAAAACGGTTTGACGCGAGAAGCGGCGCTTCGGGCAATGACTTTAAGCGCGGCGGAAATTTTCGACGTGGGAAATCGTCTCGGTTCAATCGAAACGGGCAAAATCGCCAATCTCGTCGTCTCGCGCGGCGACGTTTTCGCCAAAGACAAAACAATTACGCACGTTTTTGTTGACGGCAAACTTTTCGAGCAGAAAGACAAACCGAAAATGCCGCCGACTCCGCCCGGAACGACCGCGCCGACGACACGGGGCTTGCAGGCGGTCGGCGGAACGTGGAGCATCAACGTCGAGCTTCCCGGTCAGCCGATTCCCGGAACGCTCTCGTTTGTTCAGCAGGACAAAACTTTAACCGGCTCGCTGCAAACTCAATTCGGCACATCGCAAATAACAGACGGCGAAGTAACGGCGGACGGCTTTAGATTTACGGCAACCATCGATTTTGCCGGAAACACGCGCGAGCTTGTCGTCAACGGCAGAGTCAACGGCAATCAAATAAGCGGAACTTTTACAACTTCCGAAGGCGCAATTCCGTTTTCTGGAACGCGCAATCCATAATCAGACAGCTTTATAAAAACGAGATATGAAAAAATTTACGGCTTTTGTTCTTCTTGGTTTATTTTTGTTGACGAATTTATCGGTTTCCGTTTTCGCGCAGGCAAGGCAGGAAACTTTGATTCGCAACGCCACGATTTTAACCGCCGCCAACGGAACGCTCGAAAACACCGATTTGCTCGTTCAAAACGGTAAAATCGCCAGAATCGGCAAAAATCTGAAAGCGTCCGCTAACGCCAAAATGATTGACGGAAGCGGAAAATACGTAACGCCCGGCATTATCGACTGCCACGCGCATTCGATGATGGACGCTATAAACGAAGTTTCATACAGCGTAACCTCGATGACGAACGTCCGCGACGTGCTGAATCCAACCGACATCGCCGTTTACCGCGCTCTGGCGGGCGGCGTAACGACGGCAAATCTGCTGCACGGCTCGGCAAATCCGATTGGCGGACTAAATACAATTGTTAAATACAAATACGGTCGCCCCATAGAAGATTTTATTTTTCCGGGCGCGCCTCCGGGAATCAAATTCGCGCTCGGCGAAAATCCGAAACGCATCGGCTCAAATCCGCAGCCCGGTCAGCGTCCGCGCTACCCGATAACCAGAATGGGAACGATGGAAGTTATTCGCGACGCCTTTATGCGGGCGCGCGATTACAAAGCCGGTTGGGACGAACACCGCGCGCGCGTCGCCAAAAAAGACAAAACCGCCGTCGCCCCGCGCCGCAATCTTGAACTCGAACCGATTGTCGAGATTCTCGAAGGCAAACGGCTCGTTCACGCGCACGGCTATCGGTCGGACGAACATTTGAATTTACTGCTGCTTGCCGACGAATTCGGCTTTAAAGTTGCAACGCTCCAGCACGCGCTCGAAGCCTACAAAATCGCGCCGGAAATCGCCCGCCGCGGAACCGCCGCTTCGATTTTCGCCGATAGTTGGAGCTACAAATTAGAGGCTTACGATTCGATTCCGTATAACGCTTATATTTTGTGGAAGGCGGGCGTTAATGTTTCGATAAATTCCGATTCAAACGAAAGAATGCGCCGCTTAAATCTGGACGCGGCTAAAATGATGAAATACGGCGGCGTGCCGGAAGAAGAATCGCTGAAAATGATAACTTTGAATCCGGCAAAACAGCTCGGCATCGATAAAGTAACCGGCTCAATCGAACAGGGAAAAAACGCCGACATCGTGATTTGGTCGGCGCACCCGTTCAGCGTTTACGCGCGCGCCGAAACGACGATGATTGACGGCGAAGTTTTCTTTGACCGCGCGCAGGACGCGATAAACCGCATCGCGCTCGAAAGAGAAAAGCAGGCGCTCGAAAAAATGGACGCGAACCGCGCCCCTGGAACGGGCGGAACGCAGCCGCGCATTCCGAGCGAACGACGCCAAGCCGATCTTGACGACGCCGACGATATTGGAGGAAACGAATAATGAAATTACGAATTAAAAATTACGAATTACGAATTGCAAAATCGTTTTTCCATCTCTGTTCATCTGTGTTTATCTGTGGACTATTTGCCTTTAACACTTCGGCGCAGAACGACGGCTCGCAGCAGAATCGAACCGGGAAAGCCGGAACTTTTGCCATTACAAATGCGCGAATCGTTACCGTCTCCGGCGCGACGATTGAAAACGGCACGGTTTTAATTCAAAACGGGAAAATCGCCGCCGTCGGCGCAGCCGTTAATGTTCCGGGCGGCGCAGAACAAATCGACGGCAGAGGCTTGAGCGTTTATCCGGGAATGATTGACGCGGGAACGAATATGGGACTGGCGGAAATTTCCGGCGGCGTTCCGGGTTCGGTTGACCTTGCCGAAACCGGCGAGATGAACGCCAACGCCAAAGCGATTACGGCAATAAACCCGCACAGCTCGCACATCAACGTTACGCGCGTCAACGGTATTACGTCGGTTCTGTCGCTGCCCGCGGGCAGCGTGGTTTCCGGTCAGGCGGCGGTTGTCAATCTAAACGGCTCGACGCAGAACGAGATGGCGATAATTCCGACTTTCGGGCTGGTCGTCAATTTTCCGCGTATCGCCACGTTTGCAGGTTTCGGCGGCGGCGGACAGCAAATCGATTTTAACGAAGCGGTCAGACAGCGCGACCAGCGGCTCGAAAATTTGAGAAAACTTTTCAATGACGCGGAAAATTACGCAAAAGTTCAGGACGCTTTAGCCGCCGACAAGTCGCTGCCGTATTCGCCTAAAGACATTCGTCTGGAAGCGATGAGAGCTTACGCGCGCGGCGAAAAGCCGGTGATTTTTCTCGCCGAGCGCGAGCGCGACATTCGCGCCGCCGTCCGGTTTGCCGACGACATCAAAGTCAGAGCGATTATAATGGGCGGGCAGGAAGCGTGGAAAGCGGCGGATTTGCTCAAGCAGAAAAACGTTCCGGTGATTTACACGAATATTTATAGTTTGCCGGTGCGCGCCGACGACGCTTACGATTACCTTTTTGAAGCGCCTTCAAAATTGCAGAAAGCGGGCGTCAAATTCTGCATCTCGACCGGCAACGACGGCTCGGAAGTCCGCGATTTGCCGTATCACGCGGGTTTGGCTTCGGCTTACGGCTTATCGAAAGAAGAAGCCTTAAAATCGGTAACGCTCTATCCGGCGCAGATTCTGGGAATTTCCAATCAACTCGGCTCAATCGAAACGGGCAAAACGGCAAATATAGTCGTAACCGACGGCGATTTACTCGAAGCGCGCACAAACGTCAAATATCTTTTTATAAACGGCAGACTGCTGCCTTTGACCAGTCGCCACACGGAACTTTTCGACAGTTTCAAAGACAGGAAGTAAGTGAAAAGTGATAGGTGATAAGTGAAAAGTAAAAAAGGCGTCTCAAAATCAGAGACGCCTTTTTTATTTGATATTTCTTTGCGAGCTTTGCGCCTTTGCGGGAAATTGCTTTTACGCTTTCTGCGGAATTTCCGCACCTTCCGGGAAAAATTCTAAGGACGCCGAATTTACGCAGTAGCGTTGTCCGGTCGGCGGCGGACCGTCGGGGAAAACGTGTCCTTGATGTCCGTCGCAGCGGGCGCAGCGGATTTCGATTCGCACCATTCCGAATTTCGTATCTCGAATGGTCGTCAGGTGTTCCTCATCGAACGGCAGGAAAAACGAAGCCCAACCCGTTCCCGAATGAAATTTCGCGTCCGAGCGGAAAAGCGGCAAACCGCACAAACGGCAGGCGTAAGCGCCGTCTTGTTTATTGTCGGTCAGATTACCGCAGAACGGCGGTTCAGTGCCGTGATTGAGCAAGATGTCGTATTGCTCGCGCGTCAGATTTTTCGCTAACCGCTCGCGCGTTTCATTGCTAATCGGCGAAATATCAAAGCCCGATTCGGACATTTTTCGCGTGTCTTTTTGTGTTTCCGGTGTCATAAATGTTCTCCTTTTCTATTAAAGCGTTTTGAATCTTAGATGCGCGAAAAAAAAATTATTTGTCGTTCAAATTTTTCCACGCCTTTTTCGCTTCGACAAAACTCAACGCCGCAATACCGACGTTTGCCAGCGCGCCGACGATACAGTAACCGCACCACGCTTTTTCTTTCGTCGGCATTTGATAAAAATACCAGCCGGCGACGACGGCTTCGACCGATGCTTTAGCGGCGGCGGCAATCGGAATCAAAGGCATTTCTTCGGCGCGATTTTCTCCGCCGAACGCGGCAATCGGAATATTGGCGGCGAGACTCGCCAGCGATAAAGTTCCGTCCGGCACGCCCAGAGCGTAAGCCGTATCCGAAGAATTAACCTTGTCGGAATCAAAGCTCTCTATCGGCGGGTCGGGCAAATGTTTGATAACTCCGGTTTGAAAAAGTGAAACCGCCGTCATCGCGCCCATTCCCAAAAGCGACAATCCGATAATCGCGCGTCGCGCGTTTAATTCCTTGTTGTCGCCGTTTTGCAGTTCGCGCCGCAGCTGCTGTGTTTCCCGATGCTTGATTTGCTCGCTTTTTGATAATTCCGGTAAATTTTTACTCATTACTGTCTCCTTTTCTGCTTCTCCAAATTAAATAGCCGCCGAGAATTCCCGCGCCGACTACCAGCAAGGAATTTTTTACCACCGGGTTGGTTTTCAAATAAGTGTATGGGTCGCTCGTAAACTGCTCGTCTGAAAAACGTCCTTCGATTGTATCCAAACCGGAAACCGGCTCGAACAAACTGCCTTCGTAGTCGCCGGAACTCGGCTCGTCGGTTTTCTGAAAAGCAAAACCAATTTTTTCGGAAAGCCACTCGGCAATCGCCGGTGAAAATCGTTCGGCTAAGACGACCCCGACGCCCGCGCCGCCCGCGATTAAATCATCAATCGGATTTTCGGCGGCGAATAGAATCGCGTCCGCCACGATTTTCGGATGATAAAACGGCGGAACGGCGCGCGGCTTGAACGGCATTTTGTTCATTCCTTTGTCGTAAATCGGCGTGTTGATGGCGGCGGGCAAAATTTCCGTTACGGAAACGGGAATTTCATCGTGGTTGAGTTCGACGCGCAGAACCTGCAGAAAACCGCGAACTCCGTGTTTCGACGAAACGTAGCCGGATTGATAGGGAACTCCGCGCCACGATTCGACCGATGTAACGTGAATCAGCGCGCCGCCTTTTTCCCGTAAATGCGGCAGCGCGGCTTTCGCGCCGTAGATTTGTCCCAAAAGATTTACTTCGATAAGCCGCTTGTATTCTTCAGGTTCGGTTTGCTCGACTCTTGCAAACATAAACGTCGCCGCCGAATGAATCCAGGTGTCGAGCCTGCCGTATCGCTCGACGGTTTTATCGGCAACCGCTTTGACCTGCTCGAAATCCGCCGCGTCCGCGATGACATAAAATGCCTCGCCGCCGAAAGATTCGATTTCTTCGACGAGACTTTTTAATCCTTCTTCGCCGCGAGCGGCAGCGCAGACTTTCGCGCCGCGTTTGGCGAATTCCAGCGCCGTAATTCGCCCGATGCCGCTCGACGCGCCGAAGACTACTGCGACCTGTACGCCTATTGGTTTTAAGTTTATTCGCATTCTTTCTCCCTGTGTTCCGTATAAATTTATTTCAAGTATAGCAAGCTAACCGATTATTTCGTTTCCCAATAGTTCGATAAAATATAAAATACGGTTT
>JALZOE010000506.1 GCA_030857325.1 Acidobacteriota bacterium | reverse complement strand
TCAAAAACAGGTTTCGCGCATAATTTTAACCAGACCGGCGGTCGAAGCCGGAGAAAAATTAGGTTTTCTGCCCGGCGATTTGCAGGACAAAGTTGACCCTTACCTGCGCCCGCTCTACGACGCGCTTTTCGATTTGGTTGACGGCGAGCGCGTGGCAAAAATGCTCGAAAAACGAATTATCGAAGTAGCGCCGCTGGCATTTATGCGCGGAAGGACGCTTGCGGATGCGTTTATCATTCTCGACGAAGCGCAGAACACGACGAGCGAGCAGATGAAAATGTTTCTCACCCGCATCGGTTTCGGCTCGAAAGCCGTCGTTACCGGCGACATCACACAAATCGATTTGCCGCGCGGACAACGCAGCGGTTTGAAAGAAGCGCAGGAAATTTTAGGCAATCTCGACGGCATCGAATTTATACACTTTACCGACAAAGACGTTGTGCGCCACAAACTCGTGCAGTTGATTGTCAGGGCTTACGAGAGTTATACGGAAAATAATCCGAAAGACGAACGGTAAAACTTTTTCAAGTCGAAATTAAAGTCGTGTCGCTGGTAAACACGACTTTTTATTTTTGAAACGATGCTCGAAATCATAAACAATCAGCGCAAAATCAACATTCAAGCCGAAGATTTTCAAGCGTTTGCTGAAAACACTGTAAATTCTGTCAAAGAAGCAAAAGGGAAATCGGCGACGATTGCGTTTGTTTCCGACCGGAAAATGCGCGTGCTGAACAAAACTTTTCGCGGCAAAGGGGCGACGACCGACGTTTTATCTTTTCCGTTTGAAGCGGACGAATTTGAAGCGGGCGAAAATATTTTGGGCGATATTATTATCAGCGTCGAGAGAGCGAAAAAACAGGCGGAAGAAAACGATTTGGATTTTGAGACGGAAGTTAAACAGTTGATTCTGCACGGCGTTCTGCATTTGTGCGGTTATGATCACGAAACTGATTCGGGCGAGATGAACCGAACGGAATTAAAACTTCGAGAAAAACTAAAGATTTAGCCACGAATTACACGAATAACACAAATCGAAGATAAATGAGAAAGAAATATAAGAAAGTAAAAATAATTTTTGATTTTCAATAAATTACCTTCTATTCGTAACATTCGTGTAATTCGTGGCTAAATCTATTTCCTCTCTCTGTGAACTCCGTGCGCTCTGTGGCAGAATAACAAAATGAGTATGCAAAAAATTGTCGAGCCGTGCGTGATGGTGATTTTCGGCGCAACCGGCGATTTGACCAAACGCAAGCTGTTTCCGGCGCTTTACAATCTGGCGAAGGGCGATTTTCTGCCCGACAATTTCGCCATCGTCGGCGTCGGGCGGCAGGAACTCGAATCGGAAGATTTTCGGCGCAAGATTATTGCCGATTTGAAAGAATTTATTCCAAACCCAATCGATAAAAATCTTCTTAAATGGTTTGAAGAAAGGATTTATTATACCGGCGGAGATTTTAACGACGATAAAAAACTGTTTAAAGATATAAAAAAACTGCTCGGCGAAGTCGGGAAAGAACATCAGATTCCCGCTAATTATTTTTATTATATGGCGACGCCGCCGCAGCTTTTCGCCGACGTTACGCAAAAGATTTGCGATAACGGTTTGGGGCAGGAAACGAATGGAAACTGGCGCAGGTTTATTTACGAAAAACCGTTCGGGCGCGATTTGGAATCAGCCCGAAAACTAAACGCCGAACTTTTAAAAATCATCAGCGAGCGGCAGATTTACCGAATCGACCATTATCTCGGTAAAGAAACGGTTCAGAATATTCTCGTTTTCCGTTTCGGCAACAGCATTTTCGAGCCGATTTGGAACAGAAATTATATCGACAGCGTGCAGATTACGGTGGCGGAAAAGCTCGGCATCGAGCAGCGCGGCGGTTATTACGACACGGCGGGCGCGCTGCGCGATATGATTCCGAATCATATTTTTCAACTGATAACTTTAACGGCGATGGAGCCGCCGGTTTCGTTTGAGGCGAACGCCGTGCGCGACGAGCAGGCGAAGATTTTACAGGCGATTCAGCCGCTGACGCCCGAAGACGTTTTGCATAATGCCGTGCGCGGTCAATACGGCGCTGGACAAATCGACGATAAAAAAGTCGTCGGTTATCGGGAAGAACAAAATATTGCGCCCGCGTCGAACACGGAAACTTACGCCGCTTTGAAAATTTTAATCGACAACTGGCGCTGGGCGAACGTGCCGTTTTATATCCGCACGGGAAAACATCTGCCGCAGAAACAATCTTCGATTGTCATTCAATTTAAAAAAGCGCCGTTTATGCTCTTTCGCGACACGCCGATTGAAAAACTGCCGACCAATCGCATCGTCATTCATATTCAGCCGAACGAGGGAATCACCCTGCATTTCGGCGCGAAAATTCCGGGTCCGATTGTCAATATGGGCGCGGTCGATATGGATTTTAATTATCTCGAACATTTCGGCGAGCAGATTTCGACCGGCTACGAGCGGCTTTTATATGATTGTATGACCGGCGACGCGACGCTTTTTCAGCGCGCCGATATGGTCGAGGCAAGTTGGAGCATCGTCTCGCCGGTATTGGACGTGTGGCAGGCGATTCCGGCGCGCGATTTTCCGAATTACGAAGCCGGAACGTGGGGACCGGCGGAAGCCGACGAGCTTCTGGCGAACGACGGGCGC
>JALZOE010000505.1 GCA_030857325.1 Acidobacteriota bacterium | reverse complement strand
AAGGTTTTTAAAACGGCGTAAGCGGTTGCGACTTTAACGTTTGAAGCCGGATTATAAGCGAAATTTGAATTGCTGTCGAGAACGGTATTGCCCTTCAAATCTTCGACCAGAACGCCCGAATGACCGGGAATTTCCATATCAGCCAAAACCGGAATAGACGTTTTTCGCCCGGAAACCGGCATCGAGCTTCCCGTTTTTGTAACGAGCGGCTTTGCTGCCGCATAAGGCGTCGGAACGGGTTTAGCGCTCGGCGAGACGACAATCGGCTGCATAAGCGGTTTAACCGCCTGTCCGAAAACAGCGGAAGTCGAACAGGTCAACAGCGCAAGCACAAAACTAACCCATAAACTTTTATTTATAACGAAACTATTCATATTTTTTTGTGTAAATCGACGTGCGGCGGAATTCCCGTTTTTGTTCGTCTCAACCGGAAAGACTTTTCGGATTATACCACATCGACCGCCGCCGCTTTCAAGCAAGGAATTTTTTTCTCTCTTTATCCGGTCGCCTTCGACGGTTTTTAAGATGTATGTGTTTTCGGATTGGATGCTAGGATTTAGCGTCGCTTATAACGACAACACTATTTACTTATATATCAAAAGTTAGAAAAAATAAAAGTTTTTTTGAAATTTTATCGGCTTTTCGGACTTTCTTAAAAGCTCGAACAATCAGGATTCGGTATTCTTAAAAGTCGGGTCTGGAAATACTTTCGACTTTTTATTTTTAATTTCAATTTGCCCTTTTTCAAAAAACATTGCAATTCCGGCACAAACCTCATAAAATTAAGCGAAATAAAAAGTTTTGTGAAAAAAGAAACCCAGCCTTTAACGATTGAAAAAATAAAAATCGCCCACGCCGAGAGGCGCGCCGAGATTCGGAAAAGAATTTCCGAGTTTGAAGCCGTCTGGCAGAGCGGAAGCGACGAGCGTTTGTGGGAAGAAATGGTTTTTTGTTTCTTTACCGGCGGTTGTTCGGCGCGAATGGGAATGCGGTCGGTCGAAGCCGTCAGACCGCTTTTATTGACCGGCAATCACGCGGAATTAGCCGACGCTCTGCGCGGACGACACCGTTACCCGAACGCCCGCGCCGGTTATATTGTCGCTTCGCGCGCGTTTTTGCGGGAGCATTGCGATTTGCGGCTTCGGGAAAAATTGCAGAGCTTCGACGGCGACGCGGAACGTCGCGACTGGCTTGTTAAAGAAAAGCGAATAAAGGGTTTAGGCTACAAGGAAGCGAGCCATTATTTGCGTAACATCGGTTTGAAGGGCTACGCCATTCTCGACAAACACATTCTGCGGAGTCTGGCGGAACTCGGAATAATAGAAAATCCGACGCCGCCTTCGACACGCGCCGGGTATTTGGCGATTGAAGAAAAACTCAAAGAGCTGGCGACGCGGGCAAACATCGATTTTGACGAATTGGATTTGGTTTTATGGTCAATGAAAACAGGCGAAATTCTTAAATAAAATTATTTTCGGAAAGTGAGGAAAGGAGTCAATTATGATATTCAGATTTTTCTTGACGCGCGTTTTACAGTTTCCTTTCCGCGCAAAACGTCTTGCTTTTATAATTGTCATTTGTTTGCTGAACGTTATTTCAATGCAGGCAGACGACGACGTTCAGACAACCGATAATCCGCGACAGTTAATCAAACAGGCGAAAAAACTCGCGCGGCGCGGCGAATTTGCCGAAGCCGAAAAAATTCTCCGCCGCGCCGTTCGCGCAAATCCGCGGGAATCAAAAGCAAAACTCAATCTCGCCGCCGTTCTGCTCAAACAGAGACAGCTTCTTGAGGCTTATGAATTATCGTTTGAAGTGGCGAAGACCGAGCCGAAAAATTCGTCCGCCTTTGCCATTTTAGGCACGATTTTTCTCGGCGCGGGAAACTTTCGTGAGGCTGAGGCTTCACTTTTCAACTCTCTGCGGCTTAATAGAGATGAAGCACCCGGATGGGCTGGACTCGGAATGCTTAATTTTTACGAAAATCGTATTCCCGCTGCTCTGGAACAGTTGAAAACCGCCGTCGCGCTCGAACCGTCCGACCCGGATTATGTGTTTTCGCTGGCGCAGATTGCGGCGCGGGCGGAAGATTACCTGCTCGCCGCGCAAGCCTACGAAAAATTTTTGCAGATTTCGCCGCAGACCGACGCCGAACGCCGCGCGCGCATCAAAGGCTTGATTGGTTTTTTGACTTATCTCGGCAACCGGCAGTCGCTCTACGCTTCGGCGGGAGCGTCCGAAGCCGTCATTCCGATAAGGCTGGTCAACGACCGACCGATTGTTCAACTAAAGATAAACGGCGAGGATGAGCCGCTCAACTTCGTTTTAGACACGGGTTCGGGAATTTCCGTGCTTTCCGATGAAACGGCGCGGCGGCTGAAAATCAAGCCGGTGGCGCGCGGCGGTCTGGCGCGCGGCGTCGGCGGCGACGGTAAATTTGAAATCGTTTACGGCTTTCTGCGCTCGATTGACATCGGCGCGGTAAAAATTCGGAACGTGCCGGTTTATATACGCCGATTTCACTCGAACAATGAAAAAATCGACGGCTATATCGGCTTATCGCTTATTTCCAAGTTTCTGACGACGATTGATTACGGAAATTCCAGCTTTGCTTTGAAGAAAAAAACGGATGACGACACGGAAAAGGCGAAAGGCGAAGCGGCTTCGAT
>JALZOE010000504.1 GCA_030857325.1 Acidobacteriota bacterium | reverse complement strand
ACTTTGAGTGGAACGGTTTGCGGTTTGAGATAATGGATATGGACGGAAACAGAGTTGATAAAATTTTAGTCGCGCCTGTCAAATAAGGCGATGTCGAACAAATTATATTGGACGCGGGCGCGAAACGGCTGCTTTCTAATTTACGTCGTCCGTTAAAATCGAACTTGCCGTCCGGCGATTTCGCGCCGCGTCAATTTAATCGTTAAATCATTCTTTTTCGACAACTTCCTGCTTTGGAAAAATCAGCGAAGCGACAATTGAAAGTAAAATCGTTCCCAAAATAAAACCCAAACTCCACGAAATCGGGAAATGCCCGTCATACAACGGATTAAGCCAGACCATTTTTAAGCCGACGAAAATCAGCACAATCGCCAGACCGAATTTCAATAAATAAAATTTATCAATCACGCCGGCGAGCATAAAATACATCGAGCGCAAGCCTAAAATGGCGAAAATGTTTGACGTGAAAACGATAAGCGGCTCGCTCGTAATCGAGAAAATCGCCGGAACGCTATCGACGGCGAAGATAATGTCGGTCGCTTCGAGAAATAAAAGCGCGATAAAAAGCGGCGTCGCGTGCGTGACGCCGTTTACTTTAACGAAGAAACTTTTATCGTCAATCGTGTGCGTAACCGGCATAAAGCGTTTGAAGGCGCGTATCAGAAAGTTTTTTTCCGGTTCGATTTCTTCGTCGTTCGAGAACATCATCTTGACGCCCGTAACGATTAAAAATGCGCCGAAGATGTAGATAATCCAGTGAAACTGCATCAGCGCCGAGCCGAGCGCGATAAATGTCGCGCGGAAAACGAGCGCGCCCAAAATGCCGTAAAATAAAACGCGGTGCTTGTATTTGGCGGGAATGCCGAAGTAGCTGAAAACCAGAACGAAGATGAAAATATTGTCAATCGAAAGCGAATATTCGAGTACGTAGCCGGTTAAAAATTCGAGCGCGACGCGCTGTCCGATGTCGTCGCCGAATTTTCCCGAAGCGTATTGGTAGAATCCGAAATTGAAAATCAGCGCGAGAACAACCCAGACGATGCTCCAAACGGTCGCTTCCTTGAAAGAGACGACGTGCGCTTTTTTGTTAAATACGCCCAAATCGAGCGCGAGCATTATAAAAACGAAAATTAAAAATCCGCCGTAAAACCACCAGTAATCGGCAAAAGGGAATAAGTTCATTTAGTAAAAATCTCCTTAATTTGATTCAGCCGCAAAAGAAAAGACCTCTCGCGGCAATATAAAATAGTTGCGTCGCAAAAGGTCTTGATATTTACTTTGTCGAGCCGAACCGTTTGACTAAAACGATTGTCCTGACGACTTCGACAAACCCGCGTGTTCGGGCTACCTACTCCCCTTCAAATTGTTATTAGCAATTTACCAGAGCCTTGGGCTGAACGCAACCGGCGGATTATTGAAACTATTTCCGGCGCGCGGGTATGCTATACTGTAAAGTTTTATAAATACAGTTAGGAAAAATAATCGAGGAACAATAAATTAGTGAGTAAATTAGAAATCATTCCGCTCGGCGGCATCGGCGAATTCGGAATGAATTGTATGGGCATTCGCTTCGGCGATGAAATGATTATAGTCGATGCGGGAATGGGATTTCCCGAAGAATCGCCTTACGGCGTCGATATTTCAATTCCCGATTTCGGCTTTCTCGAACAGTATCGAGACGATATTACGGCGCTCGTTTTAACGCACGGACACGAAGACCACATCGGCGCGCTGCCGTATTTTTTAAAGAAATTCAACGTTCCCGTTTACGGGTCTCGCTTTACGCTTTCCTTAGCCGAACGGCGGCTCGAAGAACACAATCTTTTTGAACGCATCCTGATGCACCGCGTCAAAGCGGGCGACATCTCGCAAATCGGCAATTTTGAAATCGAATTCATTCACGCGTCGCACTCGCTGGTCGATTGTTTTTCGCTC
Organism: Acidobacteriota bacterium; assembly: GCA_030857325.1. GTDB lineage: Bacteria > Acidobacteriota > Blastocatellia > Pyrinomonadales > Pyrinomonadaceae. Next base: position 734 of record JALZOE010000504.1, on the reverse strand, counting down.
GCCGTAAAAACGCCAGTCGGGACGATTATTCACACGGGCGATTACAAAATCGACGACACGCCGGTTATCGGCGCGCCGTTCGATTTGAAAACGCTCTCGAAATACGGCGACGCGGGCGTTCTGGCTTTATTGGGCGATTCGACGAACGCCAATATTCCGGGCAGAACGCCGTCGGAGCGCGAAGTCATTCCGGCGTTCGAGGAAGTTTTCGGAGAAGCGGCGGGCAGAATTTTCGTCGCCTCGTTTTCTTCCTCCTTACACCGTTTGCAGGTGGTTTTCGACGTTGCCCACGCGTTCGATAAAAAAGTCTGCGTTCTCGGTCGGTCGATGATGAAAAACGTCGAACTGGCGACTGAACAGGGATTATTGAAAATTCCGCACAACACGATTGTCGGCTTAGGCGAATCGCGCGGCTTGTATGACGACGAAATCGTTTATCTCGTTACCGGCTCGCAGGGCGAAACGCGGGCGGTTCTGGCGAATCTGGCGGGCGGCACGTATAAGGGAATGCAGATTGAAAAAGGCGATACGGTCGTCCTTTCCGCCCGCATAATTCCCGGCAACGAAAAAGGTATCTCGCGGATGATTGGCGACATTTACAAGCGCGGCGCGAATATTATCGAGGAAAAACGCCGCCTGATTCACGTCTCCGGTCACGCCTCGCAGGAAGATATTCGGATTATGACCGAAACGGCGCGTCCGAAATACGTCATACCGATTCACGGCGAATACCG